>JAFUSH010000023.1 GCA_017471705.1 Alphaproteobacteria bacterium
CCTAAAAATAGGTAATTTCCTTTATTAAAACGGAGTGAGCTTATATTGCCTCCTTTCCCCTCGCTCGGTTACTCATACAATTTCACGCAAATATCGCCGTCCCATTTTACAATAAGATTAATATTATAAAAATCTTTTAAAATCAAGCTAAAAATATTATCGAATAAGAAAAATAGCAAAACATATAACGTATTATATAATTCAAATACTGTTTTTTTTCTCTTGCAATTATTTTCGGTTTATTTAATATGGATTTTGCAGATAAGAGATTGTCTGCGGAGTGTCACAGCTCCTCAAACATTAAACTCCTCATAACGGGGAGCCGGTGGAATATATTGAATACACCGGACTGCTTGTTTGACAGTTGTGAACTCCCCACCTTGAAGGAATGTCAAGGTGGTTTTTGTTTAACTAAACAAAATTAAGGAGTTTAAAACTATGAAAGAAAAAAATTATTCATTGGATAAGCAAACAAAACGGGACATCGGCGCCGCCTTATGGCAAATACGTTATGAAAAGCATTTATATATCAAAAATGTGGCAGCAAAAACCGAACTTCCGGCTCGGATTATAGAGGGTATGGAATTGGGAAAATTTATTCAATACGGCGCTTTGCGCAGATTGGCGGAATTTTATGAAAAGCGGATAAAAATAACTTTTGAATAAGCATAAAAAAGGGGAAACCGTCTGACCGTAATCCTGTTCCATTCAGACCGAACCGCTTAAGTTAAGGTGGGTGCCATATAACCGGACCACGATCCGGACAGAGACAGCTCCCGAAATAGTAATGTTGGCTCGAGTGACATGCGGTTTCTACGCGTCAGACAGTTTTCCCGTCTCTGTATTCAGAGTACCACAAATTACTTGCTTTTACAAGCAAAAAATATAGACAAATATTAGGATAAAGCTCGTTTACAAAGGTTGAATAGACTTTATGACATTATTGATTTTAGCGGTCTGCTCATCCATCTGTCTGGACATTGCCGCATCCACCTCTTTAACATCAAAATTCTGTACCGAAACTACTTGTTTGCCGGCAACACCTTTATCTTTAAGGTCTTTCAATTCATCAGCCAACAACAGCCCGACCATAGCAAGCATCATATTTTCATTAATCATACCCACGCTGGAAGAAAGCAGTTTAGCCTTTTCATCCAAAATGCGCGACAACTCCATAATATGCCCTTCTTGTCCGTCATCGCAAGTAATGGCATACTCGCGTTTATCAATCGTTATTGTTACCCGCCCCATTTTCTTCTAACACCTTTTCCAGTTTAGCGACAACGTCATCAATATTTTCCGTAGTCTGTGAAATAGTTTGCTGCATTTGCGTTAAACGCTCCTCGTTTTCGCGAACTTGCAGTTTAAGTTCTTCATTTTGAGCCGACATTTCATCTAAACGAGCCTGTAATTCATTCGCAGCATTATCCTCGCGTACCGAATTACTTTCCAATTCATCTATTTTGGAATTGGCCTCTTTAATTTGTTCAAGCAATTCATTATTTTTATTACGAAGCTCTTCTATTTGAGTTTTGCGATTGCTCAAAGCTGTATTAAGATTTTGTATTTCGGTTTGCAAACCGCTGATTTTATCGGCGCGAGCTTCGGATTCGCTCTGCAAAGATTTAATTTTATTCTCATTTTCGGTATTATTTTGTGCAGCAATCAATTCGACTCTCAATTTTTCATTTTCACCGGTTAAAGTCTGATTTTGTGCTTCCAAAACAGCAACCTTATTTTCGGCATTTTGCGCTCTGTTTTTCTCGGTAATCAACTGAGTGTTAAATTCTTGTTTTTGTTGTTCTACGATTCTGACAAGATTATCAACCGCACTGTTCAAGCGATTAAGCGCACCCTGACTTTGCTCCATTTTCTGCATATCCATAATAAAAAGTCTTTCCTTTACCTAAAATTGTTGTATAATTCAAGCAGTTTTTATCAACCTAACATAAAGAATATTAAAATGCAAAACTTTATCATCAGAATTACGCAAGAAAATACAAACTTATTAAACGATGACAAAATAGGTTGTTTTATCCTGCCCGATACCGTTTCCGCCGATTTTGCCGAAAATTTTATCGACGCGGCACGACAAAAAGAAAAGTTAGTATTGGTACATGGCGATAATGCTCTGCAATTTTACAAACAATTTAATCCCGACGGAATAATTTTAAACGCCGTTAAAGAGAAAAATCCGCGCAAATTTATTGAAGATATTAAAGCGAAGGCGAAAAAAGCCGTTATCGGTGCAATTTCACGTAACCGCCGCCACGAAGCAATGTTGGTCAGTGAAGCCGAACCGGATTTTATTGTTTTTCAAATATGGAAAGACGGCTTGCAAAACAATCTGGAATTAATTGATTGGTACAATGAATTTTTCCTGATTCAAAACGCCGCTTGGCCGCAAGAAAATGTAGATATGATGAATCTAAAATCTGACTTTATCATTTTGGATGACACAGAATATTTAAAGTTATAATTTCTTATTCGTAATATTTTTCTTCTTTGCCTTTCTTTAAATAGCTGGAGTTGTTTTCTTTATTTGCAGAATGTTTTTTCGTATCGGTCGGATTGTTTATTGCCTTTGCAATCTTTCCCGTTGCGGTCATAATTTTTTCTTCAGTTTTAAGAGCTTCCGATACACATATAGAAATGCTGGATAAGGCGATTCCCAACTTTGTTAGATATTCCAAGGATTTTTCCGTTCTATCAACCCTTTCTTGATTTTCTTTTTCAATATTTCTCATATGATAAAGCGGAGCCGTGTATTGGTCTATTTTGCGGAATCCGGCATAAAAATGCATATGCGGATCGGTAAAAGAGGTAATTAAAAAAGCTTTTTGTGCACTTTCATCCGGCTTATCTGCATTTGCCAACTTATCATCAGGTGATTTGACGTTAGGATTAATATATAATGTATCCATTGGTGTATCGCGGCGATGAAACGATTTATGAGGATCAAGGAGAAGCGTATCTTTATTAAAAGTATTACCATATTTCTCATAATATCTGGGAACGCCGACAAAATTACTCTTATCATCATTCCCACCATATTGAATTGCTTCTGCGTGATGTAAAGTTGCTGAAAGCAAACGCCAATCTTTACGGCTACCGACACCAGGAGTGCCATAACCGGCGGCTTCCATAAAACCGGAAATTGCTTCGTCTTCTCTACCATGGCGTGCGAATGACTCACTTATATACTTCACAGCTTTAGGATTATGGTCTGCTAAGTTTTCCCACCAAGTATCACGAGCAGCAGGTTCCTCGTTACTTGCTTCTGAATAGCTATTCGTAATTGGTATGATTTCGAAACCTTCTTCATCATATTGTTTTTCACCGACGGAATTTTCAGATTCGGTATCATTATAATCATTTTCATCATAATCTTCGTTATCATCTTCGTCATACCAATCTTCATCTTCGTCATCATCATGCTGATACCAATAATAAGGAGCACGCCAATTTCCGTCTAATTCATCGGTATGCGGACTTTTTGTAAACATATATTCCGCATAATAATCTCGAGTATAGACTTTTCTATCTTCCAGCGTATTGTGGGAATTTACCACCATATCGCTTAAATCTTTTAAGTTAAACTGAGTGGCAATTTCCGGCTCTACCTGTAGTTCTTCCAATGTATCGCAAATGATCTTCATATCATTATATAAACCGTGTTTTCGCAAAGCCTTAAATGGTGATTTATCAATCAGTGAATCAAAATAATTCTGTGCCGAATATTGTTTATCTTCATCATTCTTATGGCTATTATATATTTCATAAATATTATGTTCTTCAAAATATTTTCTATAAGCCGGACTGACTGCATTTTCATAATATCGATTATTTTCGACAGGGTCTTTTTCTCCTTTTTCTTTAGCCTCTTTTCTTGCCGTTGCCATCTCTGCTTCACTATAATATGGTTCTCCTGTTTCAGCATTTGTTCCTCTTTCGTAAGAACTCCAAGTCCGGTCAAATACTTTTCTGACGGCTGTACGCTCATCTATATCCACTGCATTTCCGGTTTTCAGTTCTACTTTTAAGCCGTAAAAAGAACGCAAAGCATTGACCTTATCTAAATTATTCTGCGTGCAATTGTGCCATAAATAATCCATAACTTTTTCATCTATCTTAGATATAGAGCACTATATCTCACCTTTTGCAATTTGTCGTATATCACTTCTAAAGATTCTGTATTGTTTTTATCAGAGTTTAATTGCTCCCTGATAAGCCCGATATATTCTTGATTGCGCTCCGGATGAATATCCATCATCTTAAATACATTGCTATAAAAATCGCTCAAATTTTCATAGGATTCGGCCTTGGTAAAATTATTGACAATTTCTTGAATTGTATCTGTTTTTTCAGGATAATAATTTTGGATACTCTGTAATGCCTCGAAAATATTGAATGATTTTATAGATGTTCCTTCTTTTACAATATGTGAAATAATTTCATCCAGATTTTGTGATTGATAAATGATATCTTCAAAGCTGTTTATTTTATCTTTTGCTTGAAAATCATTATAAATGTGTTGTTTAACCAATAATTTTGGCAAAATCAAATCTATTTTCTCAGCTTTATCCAATCGTTGTTCCTTGATATAAGCTAAAGCTTTAGTCTTATTTCTTGAATCCATTTTCGATAATACATCAATGATTTTATCGACATCATCAAGTTCCTGTATTTCATTGACATCATTCCTATCGCCATAATAATCAGGACTTATGATTTTTGCAATTTCACGCTTGAATGATATCTTATCTATTCTTTCTCTTGTTTCCGGATAATCTGTCGCAATTTGGGCAAAAATTTCTTTTAAATTAACCTTATAACTATATGCATATTTTGTCGTATCAAGTGCGGTAATCAACTCTTCAACATTTTTGGCATTATCAATATTATCCCGTATTATTGATGTATATACGTTATAATCGTAATTTTTTTCTTGCAACTTCCACAAATCGTAAATTTCTTGAAACTCTTCTTTCATACCAAAACTCCCTTATCGGCAAATCTTGTTTTTAGTTTACCCCCCCCCCCGTTTTTTGTCAAGTATTTTCTGCAAACACCTTTATTTTTCGCTTGCCAAATAATTTTTTTTTGAGTATAAAACCCTCATCAATCACTTTTAACATTGTAAATAGGAGAACTAAAAATGAAACAACTCGCAGGTGCTATCAGAATCGGTTGGGTTATTGAATACAAAGGCAAACCTTGGACTATTACTAAAGCTGTTCATATTAAACCGGGTAAAGGCGGTGCTTTTATGCAAGTGGAAATGAAAGAAGTTGAAGCCGGAACCAAAACCAATGAACGTTTCAGAACTGAAGATACGGTTGAAAAATTAATGGTAGAAGACAGAGATTGTCAATTTTTGTTTGAAGATTCCACTGGTTTGACCTTTATGGAAAACGACACCTTTGAACAATTTTCTATGCCGTCCGATATTTTGGGAGATTCTCGTCCGTTCTTGACCGACGGTATGCAAGTTCGTGTTTCATACATTGACGGCAGACCTATTTCGGTTGATTTACCGTTGCAGGTAATTTGCGAAGTAGTTGAAACCGAGCCTGCTCTTAAAGGACAAACGGTTTCTTCCTCGTATAAACCGGCTATTTTGGATAATGGTGTTCGCACTACCGTTCCGCCGTTTATCAACGTTGGTGATAAAATCGTGGTCGGCACTTCCGAAGCTAACTATGTAGAAAGAGCAAAATAATGGCATACCTTTCTCCAGTTTTAACCCTGATAATAAGCGCCGTTAAAAAAACTTCAGGTGCTTTGGCTCGTGATTTTAACGAGTTGGAACACTTGCAAAACGGCGTACACGGGGATTCTTCTTTTGCTTTGCGTTCTTTTGAAAGAACCGAGCGCATCTTGAAGGAAGAATTGAGTAAAATCAAAGCCGGATATCCGGTAATTGTCAAAAACGATGAGACAATTCCGGCATCAGGCAATTATTTCTTGCTCAGTCCGATTGACGGTTACGTTAATTTTGCTCACGCCAACGGTAATTTTGCCATTTCCGTTGCTTTGATTGAAAAAAACAACATTGTTGACGCGGTTATCTACAACCCCATCAGCGATGAAATGTTCTTCGCCGAAAAAGGTAACGGCGCATTTAAAGAAGGTTTCCGCAATCACGAAAGACTTCGCATTGCCGGTGGTAAAAATTTGGAAAAATCCCTGATTTCTTGCAATGCCGATACTGATTTGTTGCAAAAAGTATGCAAAACAAGTCAAAATATATTAATCAGCGGCGCTGTATCACTTGATTTAGCTTATTTGGCAGCAGGAAAATCCGATGCGGTAATTTCTACAAACAATACTCCGTCTGCGTTAGCTGCCGGAATTTTACTCGTAAAGGAATCCGGAGGGTATGTTTTTGCAATCGGAGAAACCGATGTCAGAAGCGAAAATCTGAGCAAGGTACTTTTCGGAGGTAATATTTTTGCCACCAATGAGAATTTGCGACAAAAAATTGCCGATATAACGGCGTAGATAAAAAAAATTTAAAAAACAGTAAAAATAATGCTTGCGTATTTTTTTTGCTTAATGTATAAAGGCGTAAAACTTATCAAGTATTAAATGTGGAGATTAAAATGAAAAAAGGTATTCATCCTGATTATCACGAGATTACTTATGTGATGACAGACGGAACAGAAGTTAAAACAAAATCGACTTGGGGTAAAGCCGGTGACAAGATGATGCTTGAAATCGATCCGAAGTCTCATCCGGCTTGGACCGGTGTTCGCCGTATTGTTGATAACGGCGGTCAAGTCGGCAAGTTTAACAGCAAGTTCGCAGCTTTCGGTTTAAAATCTAACTAATCGAAATGTACGTCGGCAATTTAAGCCTGCGATAAAGCGGGCTTTTTGCGTTTATAACATATAAATTTTGCTTGTATAATGAATAAAGCGTGTTTATTGTTATTATATCAAATTTAATATGAAAGGATAAAAATATGACAGCTCCTTTAATGCCGAAAGCCACGGCTGTTTGGCTCGTTGAAAACACGGCTCTTACTTTTCGCCAAATTTCCAAATTCTGCGAAATACACGAATTAGAAATTCAAGCAATCGCCGACGGTGATATTGCTTTTAATATTGTAGGCAGAAATCCTATTCACAATGGTTTGCTCTCTTGGGAAGAAATTCACCGTTGCGAGGCAGACCCTGCGACCGACTTGGTGGCAAACGTTTTGGAGAACAACGTCAAAGAACGCAATGCCAAGGCAAAGAAGATTTTATCGCCGACTCAGCGCAGTGAAAAACCTTTTGCAATTTTATGGATTTTGAAAAATTGTCCGGAAATTATGGATTCGCAAATTTGCAAACTTATCGGCACAACTAAACCGACTATCAACAAAATTCGTAACGGAGAATATGATACGGAAACAGAGTTAAAACCGAAAAATCCGGTGACCATCGGTCTATGTGATGAAAAAGATTTGGAAAATGCTCTGGCAATTTCCAAAATTCACAATCAACCGAAAAAGAAAAAGACAAAAGCTAAAAAGAAAATGACTAAAACAGCTACCGTAAAGAAAACTGCTAAAGATAAAACCAAGAAAACCACTGCTAAGAAAGCAGTTAAAGCTACTGCCAAAAAAACAGCAACCGTAAAAAAGACAGCAGCAAAAAAAGCTCCGGCTAAAAAAGCTGTTGCCAAGAAAACTACGGCCAAGAAAGCAGTTAAGGCTACTGCAAAAAAAGCGGCAACCGTAAAAAAGACGGCGGCAAAAAAGGCTCCGGCTAAAAAGGCTGTTGCCAAGAAAACCACTGCTAAGAAAGCAGTTAAGGCTACTGCCAAAAAAACAGCAACCGTAAAAAAGACGGCGGCAAAAAAAGCTCCGGCTAAAAAAGCTGTTGCCAAGAAAACCGCGGCTAAGAAAGCAGTTAAAGATACTGCCAAAAAAACAGCAACCGTAAAAAAGACAGCGGCAAAAAAAGCTCCGGCTAAAAAAGCTGTTGCCAAGAAAACTACGGCTAAGAAAGCAGTTAAGGCTACTGCCAAAAAAACGGCAAAATAATATTTGATATTCTGATAAGAAAAAACAGCGGCTTCCATTTTCAGGAAGTCGCTGTTTTATTATAGTATTTCGCCTGTTTTTTTTATTTTGCTGCCTTATAGGTAGCAAAGACAGAGCTGCCTTTGTAGATAGTCAGTACATAACCGTCATTGCTGATGGTAGCGCTGAACTTATCTGTTGTTACAGAGGGGTGTCCGCTGACGGTGTAGCCGTAGTCCCATCCCCAAGCCGTAGCTGTAGGATAGGCCATATTGTCGGCATTGGCACCCTCGGTGGTATCCCACTGCATCAGGTCAGGACTGTCGGTGGCAATGGTATTAATCCACTTACCCCACGACGGAATCCACGTACCCGAATTCAGGCGGCTGTCGGTATTCGTCTCGAAGTAGGCCTCGTTAACCTCCGGTGCATTCGCATTCTGGCGAATCACAACGGGGAGAGTACCCTGCTCGAAATGAATACTTGCGATATAAACCCAAGTATTGCGCTGTTCGTTGCGTGCTGTTGTAAACACGCAACCGGTGAACTTACCGTGGTCAAAATCAGGGTTCCAAGGTGCGGAAACCTTTACTTTAATCTGACCGGGAGCAGAAGAAGCAAAGCTGTTGCTACCGAATGATACGCTGATGTTATCAGTGTAATCGTATACGGTCTCTTCAGTTGTTTCGCTCTTCTTGTTCACACTGGCGCCGGTCTCATTAGCGCTGAAGCTAATGGTTCCGAAACTATGTGTTTTACCGTTACGGGTAAAGGTGATGTTGTTGGGGTCAATTGACTCCCAACCGTTATTCTGCGTTGAGCCGTTCAGAGTGGCTGTGGTGCTGATACCGCGGGTTTCGCGGGCATAGCTCCAATCACCGTCTGTCTTGCTCTCCGTGTTCTTCAGAGTTACGCTGGCAGAACCTGTGTTCTGGTCGGCGTTATCCTCATTTGAACTCCAGTTCGTCAGAACCGAGAAGTTACGAGCAAATACCTTGCTGATATTCTCGCTGTCCTCGCTACCGTCACTCCACTTTGTTATGAAGGTCAGGCTGGCGGTTACATCATTCTGATTTACTGTCAGAGTCTGGTTGGTTATCTCATAACCTACAATCTCCTTTGCCTTGGCAACATTAATCGTACCGGGGGCAGATATTGTCTGCACATTGTCACCGAAAGTTACGGTGATGTCGTCGGTATAACTATATGTTACCAATGTAGCGGTCTCGCTTGCTACGTTGACAGACTGTCCGGCTTCTGCTGCATTGAAATTAATGCTTCCGAAATCACAAGTCTCACCGTTGCGGGTGTACTTAATGTTGTTCGGATCCAGAGCGTTCCAACCATTAATCTGGTTAGAGTTCTGGAGCTGAGCCGTGGTCGTAATATTACGCTTCTCAGCGGTATATGACCAATCGCCGTCGGTCTTGGCATCGCTGCTCTGAAGGCTTACGTTTGCCGAATTGGTCAACACGCTGGCATTGGTCTCATTGACCGTCCAGTTAGTATAGCAATTCAGTGTACGCGGGAAGCTCTTTGACACGTTTTCCGTATCTTCAGAACCGTCGTTATACATTGTCACGTAGACCAGACTTGCTGTTACGTCACTTGAAGTAATAACTAAGCTCTTATTACGGAATTCGTGACCGGTCACTTCCTTAGCCTTGTTCACAACGATTGTACCGGGGGCAGTTGTGCTCTGCATATTGTCACCAAACGATACGCTGATAGTATTACTGTAGTCATAGGTCTCGGTAAGACCCTCGGTAGACTTCAGCGTTACGTTATCAGTAACCTTTGCAGTGCTGTGGCTGATAGTTCCGAAATCAGCAGTTACACCATTGCGGGTGAACTTGATGTTATTCGGATCCACAGCCGTCCACCCGTTGTACTGAGTGCTGCCGTTCAGAGTTACGCTGGCGTTGATTGAGCGGGTCTGCTCAACCCAATTCCACTCATCGTCACTCTTATTCTGGCTGGCGCTCAGCTGTGCCGTCGGCTGGGCAGTCGTCTCATTGGCATTTTCCTCCGTGCTCTTCCAGTCTGTCGTGCAGACCAAAGAGCGAGGAAAATCGTGGCTGACTTTGTCTGTGCTTTCGTTACCGCTCTTGAAAATGGTAACGAAATCGCAAGATGCGTTGACATTGTCGTTAGTGATAGTTAGAACCTTGTTACGGATCTCATAACCTACGACTGCGTCAGCAGCAATCTTCAAGACACCGGGAGCGGTAGAATTTTGTACATAACCGCCAAAGTTTTCCTCAATGAGGTCTTTGTAGTCATATACAGTAATACCATTCTCATCACCACGAAGGCTAAGGCTTGCGCCCTGCTCCTTTATATTGTAAGGCAATACATCGAAGATATAGCTCTTGCCCTCACGGACATAGCTTACCTTGTTGGGAACAACACTCGTCCAGTTGTTCAGCTTAGACTCACCATTGTATAGGTGAGCGTAGGTGCTGATGGTACGTGTTTCGTTGTTGTACTTCCAGTAGCCCTTTGTCTTCTCCTCACTGCCGCTCATATTTACTACAGCGGTTGTGTCGGTGAACTGACTCAGGATTTCCTGAACGGATTCCCAATTGGTATTGCACTTCAGAGAGCGCGGACCATTGAAGTGGTCGTGCACTTTGCTCTCTGTGCCGTCCTCATACTTCGTCACGAAGTCCAGATCGGCAACAACGGAGTCCTTCAGGACAACAATCTTCGGATTGATAATATCATATCCGATGATGTCCTTGGACTTCATATAAAGGTTCACCAGCTCGTTCAAGCCTTGGGTACCACCAAGGTAGCTCGTGCTGATGAAATTCTTCACCTGAGCCTTCTTGTAGGTAGCCTTATCGCTCTGAGCTGCGCTCACTGATGTCTGAATTTCAGACACCTCGGGAGCTATGAATGGGAACTCCACGGTGATGCTGTCATCCTGATAAACAGCTTTCTCGTGATACAGGCTGTAATCGGTGACAATCTTGTCAGCCGACACGCCGTTCTCAACGTTTGCGTTGTATTTATCGGTCTTACCCCAGACGCTCCAATTCTCGAGTCCGCTCTCACGAGCAGCCTCAGAACCATTGGCGATGCCGTTGCTGCCGGTCAAAGAATAATCAAATGAACTTACATACTTGTCGTAAGGCTCGATGCCCTTGAACAAGTGGTTCAAGATGATCTCCTTATTCTCCACAACACGCTCTCCGCTCTTGTAGATACCTACGCGGTCGAAAGAACAACGCTCGGTGAGCGTGTCAATCCAAACGCGGTTCTGGTTCTCGACCAGAACTTTCTCGAGGTCATCCTCAGACATCACGTAGCGGTCAGTGTATGCATACACCGGAACCACGAAAGTCTTAGGATTCTCGATATTGGTCTCTTTGAGCGTCAGCCACGCCTTGTACTCAGTTTGGTACTCAGCGGACTTATAGAGAGCTCTGGTCATCGCACCCTTTGGGGTGTTAATCAGGTGAGCGAACTCACCCTTGACCAGCGTCAGGCTCGGGAAGTCGAAGATAGCATTGTCACCAAGTTTCACCTGCTTATTGGTGATGGTGACGGGAACAGAAAATATCTGTCCGTCTTCGAACCAGAAACGAAGCGTATCAAGCTCCGTTGTGGTGCGATCTTCCTCAAGCTTCTGCCCACGGATGAGCGTAGACGAAGTCGGCTTGATGTCGACCTGAGCGGGTGTGATGGCGTAGTCCTCACGAGCAAGCTCGCTATGGGCTTCCATCAACGGACGCTCCTGATTGTCGTACAAAGCCGGCTCTATCTTATTGCCGCCCTCAGTTCTGTAGATCGTCAGTCCGCTGATCATATTGTCAGTGACCTTGATCTTATACACAGAGTCAAACTGATGGGTTAGACTGCTTTCATAGAGATAGCCCTTCACGATCCTGATTGTATCGGACTGCTGTACAGCCTGATCGGCTACTCTTTCATTGTCGCAGGAAATGGTTAATACACTTGCCACAACCAGCATAAGCACGGTCACGACGTTAACTAACACGTTAAACTTCTTAGTCTTCATATTCTTGAGTTTTAATTTATTATCTATGTAATATTTTGTCTTTGTTACCAGAGAATCCGCAAGGAACTTACACTTGAGAAAGTGAGTTATCCAAGCGGCAGCACAATACAAAAAATCACCTGCGAAATACGTTGTCTATAACGCATTTCTTAATAATTATTTTAATCCTTAGTGATTTCAGCTAATAAGTTAACACATCTTTTACCCTTTTGCAAGTAAAAAATGAACAAAATCGGACAAAAAAACGGACCTTGAAATATTGTTTCAAAGTCCGTTCATCATTATATTTGAAAATTATTCGTAGCGTCTGCTGGCCGTACTGTTATATTCGTTCAGCGAATTTTTAAGAGTAGGCTCAACCGCGGTTCTATCCGCATTTGAAGACGGAATCGGGAATACCTTCACTCCTCCGAAATCAACAGCCTGCGCCTCGATTTCTTTTTTCTTCTTTTCTACCTTGCGCTGACGCTCCGCTTCTGCAGCCGCTTCAGCCTTTGCCTTTTCATACTCTTGCGCCGGATGATTGTACTTAATAATCGTACTTACATTCGGAGCTTGCGGTTCGCGCACTTCCGGTTTTACCGGTGTATACGGACTCTGCATAACCTTGTCCGCCGGAAGCATACTGAGCGGTACATACTGTCCGGTCGCCGGATTAAATTGATATTGCCCGTAAAGCGGAACGTACTGTCCGCGGTTAGCATCATAAAAATACTGACCATACACCGGAATCTGATTCTGCGGCAGCATCGTTTGATTTGCCTGCGGCATCGGCGTCAGCAACGGAACCGTGGTTTGCGGCTGCGTTTGCGCCAACATAGCTGACATCAATTCATTATCCGTCGGCATAGTATCACTGACCGCAGAACCATAACTTCTGCGAGCAGTCGCCGCATATTGGAACGGTTCCTGATTAACAACGTTTTGCATAACCGTAACAGGTTGCGGAGCTGAAATTTGAGGTTGTTGAATCGGCTGAACCGCCATCGGTTGTGGCTGAGGCTGAGGTTGCGGTTGAAGTTGCGGCTGCACCCCGTTTTCCAAAACTTTTAACGGAACATATTGACCGGTATTGGAATCATATAAGTATTGACCGTATGTATTAAAACCGCTTTGCATTGCCGGAGCCGTAAGATGCACCGGCTCAACCTTTTTAACATCTTCTTCAATCTTTTTCAACACCGGTTCGCTTTCCTTTGCTTCGGTTACAACGGCTTCACTTTTCTGTATCTCTGTAACAATCGGCTTCGGCTGTTCCACCGGAATTTCCTCTATGGTTTCTTCTACCGTTTCTTCTATTTTCGGTTCTAACGGCTTAATTTCAAAATCTTTAGCCTCAATAGATATGTCATTCGGAAGGCGCAAAATCATATATCCGGAACCGCCGCCAAACGCCGGTCCCGATAAACCGATAGAATAATATCCGCCGATATAACCGTAATCCAAATCAATGTAGTCAATGGCAAACATTGTAGAAATCGTGGTATTGCCGACAGTGGTCATTTTGCAGCTGTAACCGTTGTCTTCCATAATTACATTATTGACATTTTTAACATACAACAGATTTTTACTCGGGCGGCATACCGGAGTCTGCCCATTATACGAAACGCCCCAATTAAGTAACAAATTAAGCGCCATAGTATTTTGCTGACTGATTGAAACATCGGCGATTTTGACATCATCAATATACAAGTAAGCCGGAGTTACGCCAACCTTAATCGGAACCGTCACAAACTCTTCGGTGCAAGCGTGTGTATTGGCATTTCCCTGACAAACCAACGCTTTTTGACGGGCATTACTGTCAAACATATGCAATAACGTATTGTAAATATACTCTTTTGCCATCGACAAACGCGCCGGCGCACATTGTTTTGCGCGGCATACTATAATAGATTGCGGCATTTTCAACCGAGGGCGAATTGCATCCGTAGGACGTGCCTGACGCTGTGCCTTATATTGTTCTTCAGGCGACATTTCCTGCGCGTTCACAGGCAGACTATGCAGCCCGATTAAACAAATTGCGGTAAATATTCCTAATTTTTTTATCATCGCGATACCTTCAAAAATTAACTATAGTTCTTTAGGCTACAATAACAATATTGTATGAATGAAAAGTAAATAAATTTATGATTGCGCAATTTTTTTTTAAACGCTACATTAAAAACAGGTGAAAAATATGAAATTAAATTTATGTTTTGGCATTATATCCGTTGTTTTATATGCTTTATCCGTTCAAGCCGAAACGGTTAGAGTAGCCGACGGCGATTCGCTTGAAATAGGAGAACGCCGCATTCGCTTAGACGGTATAGATGCTCCGGAATTTACCCAAATCTGCCAAACATCGGACGGAAAAAATTATAACTGCGGCATAGAGGCTTTGCATTATTTGGAAAGTCTGACAGCCGGCAAAGATATAAATTGCCGTTGTTTGCCGGAAAAAGACCGTTATCATCGGGAACTTTGCGAATGTTTTGCCGATAATTTATCTTTAAACAAAGCAATGACGGAAGCCGGTTGGGCGGTAGCTTACCGTGATAAAACCTACTTGCCGGCAGAAAAAAGCGCAAAACAAAATAAACGGGGAATTTGGCAAGGAAAAAATATGCGTCCGGCGATATACCGCATTTTGCACGAGGCAGAACAACAAACTAAAACTGCTCCTTAATCCATTCGGAAATATCCGGATTTTTATTTAAGGCAAACACTTCATTTAAATAAGCATCCACCAGAATTTTACGCGCCTCATCTTCACTTATCCCCCGCGCTTGCATATAAAAAATCTGCTCTTTATCCAAATCTCCGCTTGAAGCTCCGTGCGAACATTTCACATCATCGGCAAAAACTTCCAATTCCGGCTTACAGTCAATTTCCGCGCCGTCATTCAAAAGCAATGCGCGGTGAAGCTGATGACCTTCGCATTGCTGAGCGTCGGGAGCAATATGAATCTGCCCTTGAAACACCCCTTTAGCCCGAACCTTTGCCACTCCTTTAACCAACTGATTCGAATACGTGTGCGGAGACAAATGGCGGATATTAGTGGTTATATCGCAAACCTGTTCCGTTTCGCTTAATTTATAAACTCCGTTGATTTCTGCCGCAGCACCGCTTTGCAGCAAACGGACATAACTTTCGTAACGTGAAAATTTACAGGTTCCGTTAGCGCAAAATGCCGAATAATTTCCGCCTGATTTAACCTGAACGCTGTTCAGAGATATATGATGAGCTGATTTTGCCTCGTTCTGCCAAACATAATGATTCAGTTCGGCATTATTGCCGACAAATATTTCATTAACGACATTTTGCGTATATACGGCATTTTCCTCCGCGCAAAAATGTTCAATTACCGTTGCTTTTGCCCCGTTTTCCGCAACTACCGTATTGCGTATATTGCATAAACGATTTTTGTCGGCTGAATTATGATACTTAATATATAATGGTTCCGATAAAACCGTTCCGCGTTCTATCAGTATGAATAAACCCTGCTCCAGATAGGCGCCGTTTAAAGCCGCAAACGGAAAGTCATCCGGATTGAATGACTTATTCAGATAAGATTTTATATCTCCGTCGTAAACAGCTTCGATTAAAGATTTAATCACCACACCATTCGGCAAATTCCAATCTTCAATATGTAATTTTCCGTTGCAATACCTTATCTGCAGAGCATTAAACGGCAATTTATCATTGCTGTGACAGTGACCTTCGCATTTTATAGGTTCGTTGTCAATTACGGGATTTTGCATATCATCTTGTTTAAAATACGAAAATCGCCAATCTTCGGTTTTAGAATCGGGCAAACCTCTTTTTTCAAAAGAAATCCGATTTTTTTCGCGCAGACCGCTTAAATAAGGAATGTCATCGCCCCACAGATTTATGTTTTGCAGCAAACTCATATCTCATTCTTCCAAGTAATTTTTATAACCGTTTGCCTCCAAATCTTCGGCCAGTTGCATTGAGCCGGACTTAACTATATGACCGTCCGCATAAATATGAACAAAATCCGGTCTGATATAATTCAGCAAATCTAAATGATGAGTGATGATGAGCAACGCATTATTCTGATTATGCCATTTATTAACGCCCTCAGCCACCGTGCGTAAAGCATCAATATCCAAACCGGAATCCGCTTCGTCCAGAATTGCCAACTTTGGTTGCAGCAAACTCAGTTGCAGAATCTCCAAACGCTTTTTTTCGCCGCCGGAAAAGCCGACATTTATCTCGCGCTTTAACATTTCCGAGCTTATGTTAAATTCCTTTGCCGCACCGCGTATAAGCTTTAAAAATTCCGCAGCGTCAAGTTCCGGCAAACCTTTATATTTGCGCTGAGCATTTATTGCGTGTTTTAAAAAATTGTTAGTGGTAACTCCGGTAATTGCCACCGGATATTGCATACTTAAAAACAAACCTTCGCAAGCGCGTTCATTAGGGGCAAGCCGTAACAAATCTTTATCGTTAAAAAACACTTCTCCCGATGTAACTTCATAATCAGGCTTACCGGTCAAAACGTAAGAAAGCGTAGATTTTCCGGCACCGTTCGGCCCCATTACGGCGTGAATTTCTCCGGCTTTAATTTCTAAATTCAGACCTTTAATAATTTCCTTTTCATCTTCAGCTATGCCGGCATATAAATTCTTTATTTGCAACAAAACATCTGACATTTATTTTTCCTTTTTTTCCCATTCATCCAAACGCTTGGCAATCATTTTTAACTTTTCCGCCTTATACTCATTGACCTGCTTTTCTATATCATAGCAATATTTGAGTTGACCGAGCATAATTTCCACATCGGCGGTTTCTTCGATAATTTCCGCAACATTATCTTTTTTACGATTAACATTTTTGAGTATTTCCTTAATCAATTCGCTCATTTCCTCAATAACCTGCAGCATTTGCGGCTCTTTACCCCAAACTCTGATTGTGCGTTCATACAATTTCTGCTCATCTATATCACTCATCCTACGTTTCCTCCCCAGACATCATTCTGAACCCCGAATTTATGACGATGTCAACATTCATCCTACGCTTCCTTCCCAGACGTCATTCTGAACCCCGAATTTATGTGAGGGGGGAAGAATCCAGTTCTAATATTCAAAACAAATCCCAATATAAATCACTCCATTCTTTATTATCTGATTCTATCAATTTAATTTTTCTTTCTCGTCTCCAGCCTTTTAAGATTTTTTCTCGTTTAATAGCTTCTGTTATATCATCAAAAATTTCATAGTAAACCAACATTTTAACATTATATTTCTTAGTAAATCCCTCGTATAATTCCATTTTATGTTCATACACTCTCTTAGTCAAATTTGAAGTTACACCCACATAAAGAGTACCGTTTCGTCTACTTGCCAATATATAAACATATCCCGCCATTTACATCTCTTTTATTTTATGGATTCTTCGGGCAAATGCCCTCAGAATGACAATATTAACATTCATCCCACGCTTCCTTCCAAGCTTATATTTATCAATTTAGCAGCTTCTATGGCAAATTCCATCGGCAATTTTTGCATAACTTCTTTGCAAAATCCGTTTACAATCAATCCCACCGCTTCTTCGGCGCTTAAACCGCGTTGCATACAGTAAAACAATTGCTCTTCGCTAATTTTGGAAGTTGTCGCCTCGTGTTCCAAAATCGCTGATTTGTTACGATTTCTGATATACGGAACCGTATGCGAACCGCAGGTCGAACCTATAAGCAAACTGTCGCACTGCGAATAGTTACGCGCCTTATCGGCATTTGAAGCAACATCTACCAAACCGCGGTATGTCTGGTTGGAAAATCCGGCGGAAATACCTTTGGATATTATTTTAGAACGGGTATTTTTACCCAAATGAACCATTTTTGTGCCGGTATCGGCCTGTTGTTTATTATTGGTTATCGCCACCGAATAAAATTCGCCCGACGAATTATCGCCTTGCAACACACAAGACGGATATTTCCAAGTTACCGCCGAACCGGTTTCCACTTGCGTCCACGAAATTTTAGAATTAACACCTCGGCAAACCGCTCGTTTGGTCACAAAATTGTAAACCCCGCCTTTACCGTCCTTATCCCCCGGATACCAATTCTGCACTGTCGAATATTTAACTTCGGCATTATTCATAACCACAATCTCGACGATTGCCGCGTGAAGCTGATTTTCATCTCGCTGCGGTGCCGTGCAGCCTTCTAAATAAGAAACATAACTGTCATCTTCCGCCACAATCAAAGTGCGCTCGAACTGTCCGGTATTTTTGGCATTAATCCGGAAATAAGTGGAAAGCTCCAAAGGAGATTTTACACCTTTTGGAATATACACAAAAGACCCGTCGGTAAACACTGCCGAGTTAAGACAGGCGTAAAAATTATCGGTATACGGCACCACCGAACCCAAATATTTCTGCACCAAGTCAGGATGCTTCTGCACAGCCTCCGATATAGAGCAGAATATAATTCCCTGCTCTGCCAATTTTGCGCGATAGGTAGTTGCCACCGAAACACTGTCAAACACGGCATCAACCGCAACCACACCGGCAAGAGCTTCCTGTTCTTTAAGAGGTATCCCCAATTTATTGTAAGTTTCAAGCAAATTTTTATCTACTTCTTCAAGACTTTTCGGTTTAACTTTTTGCACCGGTGCCGAATAATAGCGCAAAGCCTGAAAATCAACCTCATCATACTTAAGCTTTGCCCAATGCGGCTCACTCATCGTTAACCAATGGCGATATGCTTTTAAACGCCTGTCCAACAACCATTGAGGTTCATTTTTCTTGGCTGAAATCAAGCGGATAATATCTTCATTTAAGCCGCAAGGAGCCGCATCGGATTCGATATCGGTCACAAATCCGTATTTATACTTATCACCGCTGAAATCTGCTATTTGAGGTTTTTCCGCCATATTTATTTCCCGTTTTATTCTGGCGGTATCATAACAATTTAAAGCAAAAAATCAAGTCGATTATTATAATATAACAGAGAACTCTGCTTATTTAATTATTACATTAACCTTTTTACCGTAAAAATCCATAAGCTTACGCAAAGAATCATATTCCATAAATTTACCGAGTTCCATCCCATCGATGATTTTGCTCGGAATACCCGTGCTTGAGGCAACATTATTTATGTATAAATGTTTTTCGTGACGAGCCTGCCATAATGCCTGCCCGATTTCTGATTTTGTTTGTGCATCAAATAAATAACTTTTTACCATAGTTTTAAACTCCCTGATTTGTTAAATAAAACAAAAACCACCTCAAATCTCTTCAAGGTGGGGAGTTCACAACTGTCGCATAAGCAGTCTTGCTTATTCAATATATTCAGCAAGCTCCCCGTTATGAGGAGTTATTTTATACGAGGAGCTGTGACACTCCGCAGACGACCTCTCGCCTGCAGAAACCATATTAGACCAACGAGTGTAATTTGCAAGAGAAAAAATTGTGTCACCCCTATTTTTTGCCGACAGGCGAAAAATTCAAGTGGTACCCAAGTTAATTTTAATTAATCGGAAGATACTCTGATTTTGCCTTGCGGCAAAAAGGTATGACCTGACTTACTCAAATTTTGATATATCTCATCTGTTGTCATTACACTCAGACTTTGCGGCGTCAAATCCAAACTTTGCCACATTTCCGGCGGCACTTCCGGTTTATTTATTACCTGTACGGTAAAATTCTCTTTAAGCATTTCTTCTTTGTTTTCGGCAGTGAGCAAGCAAATTTCTCCCGTTCCCAAAAACGGAAGTCCCAGTTTTTCGACTACCGGCAAATGAGTGACAAAATGATAATATTTTATGTCGTCTTCGGTATTTTCCAACAGATTATTGATAAATTTGCGGATTGTAAAAGCAGACGCACTCTCCTCCAGTGCCTCAATTTCCAAAATATGCGGACACCCCATACCCAAAGCTTCAAAACGAGCAGTCACCGTGGCTCTTGCCAACGGCGAATGATACACCGTTTCACATTCCGGCAACCATTCTTTAAGCTGCGCTCCGCTCAAATAAGCGCAAAGCATATCTTCACGCTGTATGGCGGTATCCGTTCCGTAACGCTCGTGGCGCCCGATGCTTAAATAAAACCTATTTTCCGCCATTTTCTTTCGGCTTTTTAATAAGTGAAAGTAAAATACCTCCGGTCAAAAGTCCCAATGTTACGCTCAGTGATTGCCATTCCTGCACGGTTATTCCGATTTTAGGCAAGAATATCTTCAGACCTATAAAAATTAAAATAATGGAGATAGCCGGTTTTAAATAGGCAAATTTATTGATAATCGCCGCCAATAAAAAGTATAAAGCGCGCAATCCCAATATTGCAAAAATATTACTGGTATACACCACATAAACATCGGTAGTAACCAAAAAAATCGCCGGAATGCTGTCAAGCGCGAAAACCACGTCCATAGTTTCAATAATCAGCAAGGCAAAAAACAGCGGGGTGATATAGTGTTTTCCGTTTTCCTTTACAAAAAAATGCTCTCCTCTGATTTCGTGGGTAACGTGAAAATATTTAGCCAGTATCTTATAAATTTTGGTATCTTTAATGTTACCCTGTTCTTCATCTTCGGTAACCAGCATTTTCACGCCGGTATAGATAAGAAATGCCGAAAACAGATATAAAATCCAATGAAATTTAACCACCAAAGCGTCGCCTACGCCGATTAATACTCCGCGCATCACCAAAGCGCCCAAGATTCCCCAAAATAAAACGCGGTGCTGATATATACGGGGCACTCCCAATGCGGCAAAAATCATCGACATCACAAAAATATTATCCATAGACAGGCTTTTTTCCAGAAGGTATCCGGTAAAATAATCCATACCTTTTTCGGCACCGTCTTCAATCCACACGAAAACTCCGAATGCCAAAGCGGCAATGATATAGGCTATGCAAATCCATAATGTATGCCAAAAATGCGGTTCTTCATTTTTGCGGTTAAACCAAAATAAATCGGCAGCCAACAACACTACCACCGCAATCCCGAAACAAGTCCACAGCCAAAATTGTGAAAGATGTTCGTGCATTCCGAATATTGAATTAAGTATTTCCATTATTTAATTTCCAAATTCCAAGTGGTTTTCACTATATCATCAATATTTGTATATTTCGGTTCCCAACCCAAAATCTCTTTGGCATAACCATTGGTTGCCACTACTGTCGACGGATCACCGGCACGCCGCGGAGCCATTTCATAATTAATTTTGCGTCCGGTTACTCTTTCGGCGGATTGTATCATTTCCAAAACGGAAGTTCCGGTATTGGTACCGAGATTTATCGCGTATGATTTATGTTCCGTCAATAACTTTTTGATAGCCGATACGTGAGCGCTTGCCAAGTCTTCGACGTGAATATAATCGCGTATGCAAGTGCCATCCGGAGTATCGTAATCATTGCCGAACACATACAATTTTTCGCGAACACCGGTTGCAACTTCCATAATTATCGGCAGCAAATTCTGCGGATTCTTCTCGCGTCCGGTAATTGAACCGTCCGCCGCATATCCCACCGCATTGAAATAACGTAAAGCAATATAATTAAAGTCTTTTAAGCGCGCATACCATTCCATAACCCGTTCAATTTCATACTTGGTAAAACCGTAAAAACTCATCGGATTAATCGGGTGTTTCTCGTCAATCGGCAAATACTGCGGCATACCGTAAACCGCCGAGGTTGATGAAAACACGATATTTTTTACTCCGGTATCGACCATTGCGTTAAAAATATTGACCGAACCGTTGATATTGTTACGGGCATAAAGTTGCGGATTTTCCATCGATTCGCCGACTGCTTTTTTGGCAGCCAAATGCACTACCGCATCAAAACCGCCGCGCATAGTTCCTTCCAAAAGTTCATAATCAGATATATCTCCTTCAACAAAATCGGCATCTGCAAACAAATTACACCGATGACCTGTAGACAGATTATCGTAGACAGTGACTCCGAATCCGTCGGCGAGTAAGGCCTTTACTACGTGACTTCCTATATATCCGGCACCGCCGATGACCAAAACTTTTTTCATATCAAAATCCTTTCAAATTTTACATCTGATTGTAAAATATACGCATTTTCATCATTTGTATTTTTTTATACCCGTTATCCACAAGATAAAAAATATTTAGCTATAAATTTACACCGAAATAAATATAACGAAATAATTAAAACTTCTCTACCAAAGGCTCTGACTATGGAAAAAATCGACGTTAATAAATTGCCTAAAAATATTGAGGCAGAACAAGCTCTCATCGGTGCATTGCTTGCCAACAACAAAGCGTATGAAAAAGTCGCCGACATTTTAAAACCGGCATATTTTGCCGATTCCACGCATCAAAAAATATTTGAAGTAATGTCTAAACTTTTGACCAGAGAGCACACGGCCGACATTATTACTTTGAAAAACTATTTTGAACAGGAAGGAACTTTGGAACAAGTCGGCGGATTCCCGTATTTGGTAAAGTTGGTTGAAAGCGCCTCGCCGCTGACTAATGTAGAGTATTATGCGCAGTTTATTTATGATAAATATTTACGCCGTGAACTGATTAATACCGGTTTTGAAATCGTCAACAACGCAATGCAGGAAAGCGTTGACGTTTCGGCAACGGAACAAATCAGCGAAGCCGAGCGCGCTCTGTACACCCTTTCCGATAAGGGAGATACACAAGGCGGATTTATAGATTTTGCCAAAGCGTTATCTTCATCACTTGCCAATATTGAAAAAGCTTATCAAAAAGAAGGGCGTATTTCCGGCGTGCCTACCGGATTGAACCAATTGGATTATAAAATCGGCGGCTTAAACGACTCCGATTTGATAATTCTGGCCGGACGTCCGGCAATGGGTAAAACCGCACTCGCCACCAATATCGCCTATAATGTGGCGGAATTTTTCTCCCGCGACAAAGAAACTCCGCCCGATAAACGCGGTGTTGCGTTCTTTTCATTGGAAATGTCTGCCGAAGAACTGGGAGCGCGTATTCTATCCACCGTCACCCAAACATCGAGTCATAAAATGCGTGTCGGAGATTTGCAAGCCGCGGAATTTACCCGCATTACCGCAGCGGCTCGCGAACTTGAAAATATACCGTTATACATTGACGATACTCCCGGAGTGAGCATAAATGCCATCCGCACCCGCGCCCGTCGCCTGAAACGCAGTAAAGGTCTGGGATTGGTGGTCATCGACTATATCCAACTTATCGGCGGAACCGGTGATAAAAAAAGCGAGGGTAATCGCGTGCAGGAAGTTTCGGAAATTTCCCGCGGTTTAAAGATTTTAGCCAAAGAATTAAAAATTCCGGTGATTGCTCTTTCGCAATTAAACCGCAGCGTGGAATCGCGCGAAGACCGCAAGCCGCAAATGTCTGATTTGCGCGAGTCGGGTTCCATAGAGCAAGACGCTGATATTGTAATGTTTGTATTCCGCGAAAATTACTACATTCACAACTCGGAGCCTAAGCGCAAAGAAGATGAACCGGAAGATAAATTCATCAAACGCCATACCGAATGGGAAATTAAAGACCGTCAAACCGCAAATTTGGCAGAGGTAATCGTCGGCAAACAGCGTCACGGTCCGACCGGTCCGGTAAAACTTTATTGGAACGGCGAATTTACGCAATTCGGCAATTTAGCCGAAGAAGAAAAACTTCCGGAGCAGCACGGTGGCTGAGCAAGATTGGGATAATTTAAGCGAACAACAATGGGAAGAGTTGTGCGACCGTTGCGGCAAATGCTGTCTGGTAAGCCTGCAGGATATTGATAGCGGCGAGATATATCATACCAATATTTTGTGCCGCTACTATGACATTGAAAACAAACTTTGCACCGTCTATGACAAACGCTGTCAATTAGTGCCGAACTGCCTTAAGCTTGATAAAAACAATGTCGACAAACTGCCTTTTATGCCCAAAACCTGCGCATATCGTGCCTTGTTTGATAAAAATTTCAAACCGCAGCCGTTAAAAAGTTTACAAGGACGCGTTGTGAGCGAAACCGATATTGATGAAACCGATTTGGAAAGCTATATTGTAGATTGGGACGATATATAATGGCTTACGAAGATTTGCAAGAAGAATACAATCCGCAGGAAAGAGTTGATGAGTTTTCAAAATTAGAACCGCAATTTTGGAAACATAAAAAGCTTGAGCAAATGAGCAAAGCCGAATGGGAGGCGCTTTGCGACGGTTGCGGTAAATGCTGTTTGAATAAAATAGAAATTAAAGGCAAAGTGCATTTTACCAATGCTTATTGCCGATTTCTGGATTGCAAAAGCTGTTTGTGCAAAATTTATAACCATCGCTTTGAGGTAGTAAAAGACTGCCGAGATATCAACCTCGAAGCCGTCAGAGAAAAGCCGCGTTGGCTACCTAAAACTTGCGCTTACTGGCTTTTGGATAACGGATACGATTTACCGACTTGGCATCCGCTCATAACCAAACGGGCGGCAAGTGTGCAAGAGGCACAGATGTCCTTAAGAGGACGCGAACTGATTAATGAAACAAAGGTTAAAGACTATGAAGATTACATTGTTGACTGGCAAGACCTTTGATATTTCCGCCGAAGTCGGTATGGATATAAAAGTCATTCGTTCAGATAAGTCCGGCAAATTGATTTTGCGTATCGATTCCAAAGAGAGAATTCCCGTTTTATCGATTCCCCGCTTCTGTTCGCAACGCCGTGCCGTTAAATTTGTTAACGAGAATATGGATTGGATTCTTAAATCTTTAGCCAATCTTCCGGAAATAAAAAAATTTTCCGACGGCGAAACCATATCGCTTTTCGGAAAAAATGTTATTATATCGCATCGTCCGCAGGATAAAGGCGGTGTATGGCTTGAAAATAATCTGCTTTGCGTATCCGGTGAAGCGGAATTCATACACCGCCGTGTGCGTGACTATATCCGCCGCCGCGCCGGTGATGAATTTTATGTTCGCTCCAAAAAATTGGCGGAAAAAATCGGTTGCCGATTAAACGGAGTAGTGATTAAAGACACGAAATCACGCTGGGGCAGTTGTTCTTCCTTAAATAACATAAATTACAGCTGGCGAATTGCTTTGGCTCCCGATTTTGTAATTGATTATTTATTGGCGCACGAAGTATCGCATCTCAAGCATCACGACCACTCCGCCGCCTTTTGGGAATGTGTGGCAGAGCTTTGTCCCGAATGGTCGCGCGGCAACAGCTGGCTTAGGCGCAACGGCAAATCTTTATACGCTTATTTGTAATAAGATGTAACATTTTGTTTAGACTTTATATCGGCATAATATTTAATTTTGAATTGACTCTTATGATATTTCGGATATATTTGAGGCAAATATTTGTTGTTTTCAAATATTTTGTTAGTACTAATAAACTAAGGAGATTACTTATGAAAAAAATTTTGTTGATGGCCGGTGTTGCCGCTTTTGCTTTTGCTTCTAACGCTAACGCTTTGGAAGTTAATCCGTATGTTTCGGCTAAATTGTCCTATGACTGGGCTAAAAATGATGTTATTCACGATTCCAACTATGTCAGTGACAAAATAAAGTTCCACAAAAATATTTGGGGCGGACATTATGCTGCCGGTGTAAAGGCAAGAGCCATCCGCGCTGAGGTTGAATGGAATCATTATCAAGATGCTAAAAGAAAAGATTTTGAGGCAGATATGAGATTCCGTTTGCAAAACAACACATTAATGTTGAACGGCTACTATGATATCAATACTTGCACCAAATGGACACCGTATGTTGGCGCCGGTGTTGGTGTTGCTATGTTGAAGTTCACGGCAAAAGATATGGGCGACGGTTTCAAGATGAATGAAAAAACATATAATGTAGCTTGGCAGGTTGGCGCCGGTGTAACTTATGACCTGACTAAGAATGTTGCTTTGGATGCCGGTTACAGATATATTGATGCCGGTGCAGCTGTTGCTCAAAAGGTAATTGATGATGGTTATGAAAAGGTGAAGGCTGACACGGCTGCTCACGAAGTATACTTCGGCGCTCGTTATACTTTCTAATCATAACAGGTTAAAAGTTTAGATTTTTTTCATTAAGGACTCCGCTGTAATCAAGCGGAGTTCTTTTTGTTACAAGGCTTCATTAACATTTTGTTTACAAAAAAATGCTTGACGATTTAATTAATTTAGCTTACATTGCAACCGTTCTTAAACAAAAGTTTATTGTTGATCAACAAATAACAAAAGGAATAGATTATGAAAAAATTTTTACTTTTAGCCGGTGTTGCTTGCTTGTTTACAGCAAATGCTCAAGCTGCCGGTGTACAGTTAAATCAATATGTTTCCGGTAAAGTTTCTTATGACTGGAACAGAGATAAGATTAAAAATGTATTTGACGGTGTTTCTCATCATACAAAATTAACTGATGAAAATTATGCTTCTCACGTTGCATACGGTGTTCAAGCCGGTTTTGTTCGCGGTGAATTGGAAGTTAATAATTCTATGCCGTTAAGCGCAAAATCTACAGCAACCGACGGTACGGATCTTAAAATGAAGGTTTATAAGTATTCTGCTATGGCTAATGCTTATTTCGACTTCTTGAACTGCACTTCTTGGACTCCGTATGTTGGTGCCGGTTTAGGTACTTCTTGGTTGAAAGCTAAACAATTTGCGTATGCAGATGGTGCAAAGACCAAAAATTTTGATAAGTCTGTTTACAACTTAGCTTATCAGGCTATGGCCGGTGTTGCTTACAAAATCAACAGCCACTGGACAGTTGATGCCGGTTATCGTTTTGCTGACTTAGGTCGCATTCGTAAGCACGAAGTAACTGGTCAGAACGTAAAATTGAAAGTTCGTGATCATTCTGCTTTGCTCGGCGTAAGATATACTTTCTAATTATCTGAAAGCTTAATGAATAAAAACAACGTCTCCTTCAGGCGTTGTTTTTTTGTTACAAAAACGTAACTTTTTGTGTGTTGCAAGCAAGCATAAATAATTGTATTTTGCTATCAGTTGAAACTTTTTAATTATAAGGAATTTTAATATGACCAATAAACCAGCTCAACCGATTAATCTGTTTGATTGTGCCACCACTCAAAAAGTTATCGGACAAGAAAAATTTTTAGAATCTTTTAAAACTATTCTTAATCACGGGGCTTATTGCCAAGGTCCGGAAACAAAGGAATTAGATACCAAATTAGCCGAATATGCCGGTTCAAAATACTGTTCCACCTGCGGTTCGGGTACAGACGCCCTAACCTTAGCTTTAATGGCTTGGGATGTTAAACCGGGTGATGCGGTATTTGTTTCATCATTCACTTTCGTTGCTTCGGCAGAAGCTCCGGTTTTGCTCGGCGCAACTCCTATTTTTGTTGATTCCGATCCTAATACCTACAATATGGATGTAGAAGATTTGAAACGCGCTATTGCCGAGGTTAAAGCAGAAGGGAAATTAAAATTAAAGGCTGTTATTCCGGTTGATATTTTCGGTTCTCCTTGCGATTATGACGCTATTATGAAAATTGCCCACGAAAACGGAATGAAAGTTTTAGCCGATTCTTGTCAGGGTTTCGGTTCGGTATATCACGGCAAAAATGCCGGCTCAATTGCTGATATGACAGCCACTTCGTTCTATCCGACCAAACCTCTCGGCGGTTATGGCGACGGAGGTGCAACTTTCACAAACAGCAATGAAGAAAATGAGTTGATTAAATCTTGCCGTGTTCACGGTATGAGTCCTGAAGATCACTACGATAATGTTCGTTTGGGAATGACCGGTCGTATGAACTCGTTCCAAGGCGCTGTTTTATTACTTAAATTGAGCGTTTTCAAAGAAGAATTGAAATCTCGCTATAAAATAGCAAAACGCTATGATGAAGAATTGAGTTCTTATTACGGTAAACAAAAGATTTTAGATAATTGCCAATCAGCTTATGCTTTGTATACTATTCATTGCGAAGACAGAGATGAATTGATGACTTACTTAAAGGCTAACGGAATTCCGTGCGGCGCATATTATCCGCGTCCGGTTAATACGCAGACTGCTTATGCCAAGTGGAATACTCGTTCATTGCCGGTTTGCGAAAAGCTGTCTAAAACCGTATGCAGCATTCCGATGACACCATATTTGACCGATGAACAGATGTCATACATTATTGAAAAAATGAATGAATTTGCCGCTTCCAAAATGAAAAAAGCAGCTTAATCGTTGGTTGAATTACCGAGAGAGCCTGAATAAAGGCTCTCTTTTTTATGGCTTACTTATAAAAGTAATTGGGCAGGCGTTCAAATTTTTCTTTAAGATTGTGATACGCTTCTGATATAGACTTGAATTTTTCTTCAGCTTTTCCGTCATCCTTATTTACATCCGGATGATATTTCTTTGCCATTTTTTTATACTGATTTTTCAAAGTTTCCGGATTGATATCGCGTATATTCATTTCCAGAACTTTGATATATTCACGCTCTTCCACCGTAAAATAAATACCGTCGCGTGAATATTGAGCGCTGTTGTCAAATTCATTTTCATAATCATCGGCAAAAAATTGACTTTCTTCCCATAAATCATATCCGAACTGATATCGAACCTTTGATTTGAAGCGGCGATAAAATCTCGTTTTTTGTTTATCTTTATCTTCGGGAATTTCACCTTCATAATAATTCCATTTTTTATTGTATTCCTGTACGTGTTCTAAGCAAAACCAATAATATTCCTTAAGTTTCTTATCCTTCGGAGCTTTATATTCACCCGCTTTTTCACATCCTTCGTGGTCGCATTTATGCGGAGTATCTTCATTTTGCGGAACATAATATTTTTTGGAACGTTTTTGCATAATTTCCCTTTGCCTGTACTGAACTTTTTTAATTTAACCCTGTTTATAAATAATGGCAAGAAGTTTGCAATATTATTTTGAAAATATATTATATTCGAAAGGAGGTTCGCAATATGCCGGAATTACCAGAAGTAGAAACCATAAAAAATGCCGTTGAGAAATTTGCCTGTAATGCACGTATATTATCGGCACAGGTACGGCAACCGCGATTGCGTGAGCTTGTACCCGCTGATTTTGCCGAGCGCATAAACGGCACCCGAATTACCGGTTTAACACGAATCGCCAAATATATGATTATCAATTTGAATAACGGTTTAAGCATTATTTGGCACTTTGGAATGAGCGGAAAAATAAAAACCGAAGCTTTAATGCCGAAAACCTTGGATAAACACGACCATATCATCATAACCACTGATAAAGGCATCATTATTTATAATGACACTCGCCGATTCGGATTGGTAACGTTATGCGAATCGGAAAAATTAAGACAGCACCGCTGTTTTGCCCGAATCGGATTGGACCCGTGGGATGAAAATTTAACCGCGGACTACCTGCTGAACAAATTCAAAAATCGCAAGACCGCCGTCAAAACGGCACTGCTTGATCAGGAAATAATTTGCGGTATCGGTAACATATATGCTTCGGAAATTCTTTATAAAGCACGGATTCTTCCGCAACGAAAAGCCGAATCCGTTACCGCCGAAGAAGCAACTGAAATAATCTCTTATACCCGTGAGATATTAAGCGATTCGATTAAGGCCGGAGGCTCAACAATTCACGACTACAAAAGACCGGACGGTGATATAGGTTATTTCCAGCAAAAACACTGCGTATACAACAAAACCGGACAGCGCTGTCCCGATTGCAAATGCAACATTCAAAAAAGCGGCGGCATTCAAAAAGACATTCAGGGGGGCAGATCAACTTTTTATTGCCCTGTCCTGCAAAAATAGGAGTTTATCGATGAAATACATACAACTTTTTTCCTTTTTAACTTTTTTATTTTTTTCCGTCAGCGCAAGTTCCGCACAGTTTGTTGAAGGAATGGACGATGTCCCGTTACCGGACGGCTTAAGCCAAATCACTCAAGATGATATTTCTTTCGGTAACGAAGAAACCCGACTTTTGGAGGCTTACTTATCGTCTCCGAAAATGAAATTCAACAAAGTAGCCGAGTTTTATAAAGATTCGTTACCGCAATTAGGTTGGATATATCAAGGAAATCGCGGAAATAATTTGGTATTTTACCGCGAAGGAGAAAATTTGGAAGTGGTTCGCGAATCGGTTTCTCCGCTGATTGTACGCATAACCGTAAAAACCAAGCCTTAAAAATGAAAAAAATATAAAAAATTAGTTGACTTTAGCTTTATGTCGTGGTTATAAAGTGTACCAGAGTAAATTTTGTATTAACAATTTTATAGGAAGAAAAATATGGCCAATCATAAGTCGGCAAAAACAAGAATAGTACATAACCAGAAACGCGCTCAAATCAACGGTGCGCGCAGAAGTCGTGTCAGAACTTTCGTTAAAGCTGTTTTAGCTTTGATTAATGCTAATGATAAAGAAGGCGCAACCGTTGCTTTCAAAAAAGCTGAAAGTGAAATGATGAGAGCTTCTCAAAAGGGCGTATTCAAAAAAAATACCGCTTCTCGTACGATTTCTCGTTTAGCACAAAAAATTAAAGCTCTTTAGTTTATAAAAAACATTAAAAACGCGAATTGGTGTCCCGCGATATCGATTCGTGTTTTTTTGTTTATAATCATATACTTACGCTCCGACTCTATAAAAAAACGTTGTCAAGAAATTTAATTACAATGTTCTTAAAAAGTTCTCTTGAATTTTATTTTTTTAACTGTTAACTATTTATTTACATTCTCACTATGAGAGAGTCAAAATAAGTCTGGTGCAAAATCAAAACAAAATAAAAAATCATCGCACCTTGTACAGTTGACTGTTTTAGTGAAACGGGGCGGATTGGTTTGAAAAAATGAATCCGTACGCAAGCGACAATAATTAATAATAAGCAAAGTCGATTGCAAACCTGTTTTTGAGGTTAATTAATTTTTGATGGACGAGGAAAAATGGCCGAAGAAGCAATTTATAATGATGATATATCTATTAATAACCAATGGGATGAAATATGCAATCAATTAAAAATGGAGTTCGGAGAAACGGCTTTTGACAGTTGGTTAAAACCTTTAAGCGTCAGTTCTTTTGACAACGGAGTTATGAGTATATGCGCTCCGACCGCTTTTATGAAAAACTGGGTTATTGCTCATTATTCCGAGCGCATTCACCGTATTTGGGAAAGAAAAAATCCTGAAATAAAAGAAGTTCAGTTTGTAGTACAGAATTTATCTGCCGGACAGTCGTCGGGAAATTCGCACGGTGACACTTCACTGATTAAAAAGATTAAGTTATCCCCTACTCCGCAAGGCGTGTACGGTTTAAATACCGTGGCCAACAGTTATGCTGATTACGATTCTTATTCATCAAAACTGAATCCGGCTTTCACATTTGAGAATTTTGTTGTGGGAAAGACCAACGAATTTGCTTATGCGGCTGCTCGTAAAGTTGCAGAATCTAAAAATGTTTCTTTTAATCCGTTATTCTTATATTCCGGAGTCGGTCTCGGTAAAACGCACCTGATGCACGCCATTGCCCAATACATCAAAAACAGTGATCCGAAACGCACGGTTGTTTATATTTCGGCGGAACAATTTCTTTATAAATTTGTGAACGCATTGCGCTATAAAGACACCGACGCATTTAAGGAACAATTCCGTTCTGTCGATGTTTTAATGATAGATGACGTACAGTTTTTAGCTAACAAAACCAAAACGCAGGATGAATTCTTTTATACATTTACCTCACTGATTGAAAGCGGTAAGCAAATCATCTTATCTGCCGATAAATCACCTACCGATTTGGACGGTATAGAAAACCGCCTTAAATCTCGCTTAAACAGCGGATTGGTTGCTGATATAATGCCGACCGATTTTGATTTAAGACTCGGTATATTACATAAAAAAGCCGAACAGATGGGTATTATTTTACCGGAAAATGTAGCTGAATTTTTGGCTCAGAAAATATCATCAAGCATTCGTGAATTGGAAGGTTCTCTGAAAAGAATAGCCGCTCACTCGTTATTAATGTCTTCCGGAAATGAAATTACTTTGGATATGACGCAGGACATCTTAAAAGATATGTTGCGCTCTATCGACAGAAAAACAACTATTGATGAGATTCAGAAGAAAGTTGCCGAATATTTCAACATTTCGGTAAAAGAGATGCAATCTTCCCGTCGCGCCCGCAATGTCGCCAGACCGCGCCAAATAGCTATGTATCTTGCCAAACAGCTTACTTCGCGTTCCTTACCGGAAATCGGTCGTAAATTTGATCGTGACCATACCACGGTTATGCACGCAGTAAGAAAAGTTGAGGAATTGATTGTGGAGGATACATCAATGGCCGAAAGCATTGATGATTTACGTCACGCTTTAGAGTATTAAAAAATCTGTTGAAGACTCGCTCTTTTAGCTTCTTATTGTAACTAAAATTTGCTACTTTGGCAGTAGTTAAAATAAACAAGGTTGATAAAAAATATGAAATTTGCAATAGAAAAAGCCGTATTACTTAAGACATTGGGACACGTTCAAAATATAGTGGAAAGACGCAACACGGTTCCGGTACTGTCCAATGTTCGTATTGAAGCTGACAATAACGGCATCAGCTTTAAGGCAACCGATATGGATACCGAAATTACCGAAATTGTTGATGCTAAAATTTTGGAAAACGGCGCCATCACCGCTCCGGCTCATATGATGTATGACATTGTGCGTAAATTGTCGGACGGCGCTGAAATTGAGCTGGTTCACCCTGATGAAAAGGAACAATTATCAATTATTTCGGGGCGTTCAAAGTTCTCTCTGCCGACTATCGGAGTTGAGGACTTTCCGGCAATTTCCGCAGACAGTTTGCCTACCAATTTTTCAATTAAACGCGATGAATTGAAAGATATTATAGATCGTACGCAATTTGCTGCTTCCACGGAAGAAACCAGATATTATTTAAACGGTTTATATATTCATCCGAAAGATGAGGGAGAAACCAAAGTTCTGCGTATTGTCGCCACCGACGGTCACAGATTGGCCTGCGTGGAGAGTCCCTTGCCGGCAGGTGCGGAAAATATGCAAGGCGTAATTTTACCGCGTAAAACCGTAGGAGAAATCAGAAAGCTATTGGATGACACCTCAGCCGAATCGATACAGATTGCCCTTTCAGACAGCAAAGTTCGCTTTACTTTAGACGATATTGCTCTCGCTTCTAAATTGATTGACGGTACTTATCCGGACTATGAAAGAGTAATACCGACCGGTAATAATAAAATATTAGAAATGAGTGTTAAAACATTGGCTACCGCGGTTGACCGTGTTTCGGTTGTTGCCGAAAAAACACGTGCAATCAAAATGATTGCCAACAAAAATCACGTTATTGTAACCACATCAAGCCCTGATTTAGGCAGTGCTATTGAAGAAATTGAAGCCAGTTACGATAATGAGTCATTAGAGATAGGATACAATTTCAGATACTTACTGGATATTTTGGCGGAAATCAAAGGAGATACGGTTCGTTTCAGTTTCAGTGACAGTTCTTCTCCGTCGCTTATTCACGATACTTCTGATGCCAGTGCCATTTACGTTCTGATGCCGATGAGAGTTTAGCGTGAATTTTTTAAACAAAAAATTGCAGGAAATCAGTAAATTAAAGTCAGGTGTCAAACGCCTGACTTTAACTGATTACAGAAATTATAAAAGTCTGCGCATAAATGCGGAAATATCTCCGATTATAATTACCGGAGAAAACGGCAGCGGAAAAACCAATATATTGGAAGCGATTTCATTTTTAACCCCCGGACGGGGTCTCAGAAGTTCAAAACTATCTGATATAAAACGGATTCGTTCTTCAGAAGAAATTAATGGCTTAAATACCGAAAATGCTTGGAGTGTAGCTGCAGATATTTTGAAAAATGATGAGGAAATAAGTATCGGAACCGCGGTGCAAAGAGTTGTGCGCGAAAATACGGAAGATGATGATTTTCATAAATTTGACCGCCGCATCGTTAAAATAAATCAGCAAAAAATAACTCAACAAAGCGAACTAGGGAAATATATTTCAGCTATATGGATAACCCCGCAGATGGACCGTCTGTTTTCCGGAGGTCCGCAACCGCGCCGCAGTTTTTTGGACCGATTAGTATACGCTTTTGATTTGGAACACGCTAAGCGGACTGCCAATTTTGAACATTTATACCGCCAATGGTTCCAATTGTTGAAAAGCGGAAATCGTGATGTGCATTGGTTACAATCAATCGAAAGCGATATGGCTTCTCTGGGCGTTGCCATCGCTGCCGCCAGACGCGAGCAAATTGCCCGTTTGAATACTTTTATTGAAAATGAACCCGATGATATTTTTCCAGACATCCGCATAGAATTGGACGGAACCGTTGAAAAAATGCTGGATACCGAACCGGCTATAAAAGCTGAAGATTTTTATGCAGAAAATTTAGCCGGACAACGCAATAACGTATTATATAATGACTCCGTAGACGGCGTAAACCGCACTGATTTCAAAGTTTTTTTGAAAAAGAAAAATATGCCGGCGGAATTATGTTCCACCGGAGAACAAAAAGCCCTTTTAATCAGCATTATATTAGCCCAAACCAAATGTCAGATATTGAATAAAGGCTTTACTCCGGTTCTGCTTTTAGATGAGGTAACCACACATTTGGACGACCAAAAACGAGATGCCTTGTTACAAAAAATATACGATTTGCAACTGCAGGCTTGGATTACTTCAACCGAAGAAAGCAACTTTTCTTTACTTCAAAACAAAGCGCAATATTTCAAAATAAAAGACGGCAAATTATTTTAAGCTTGTCAAAAAAAATAAAATAATCTAAACTGACGGTAAAAGTTATAATAATTAATCCCAACAATTATGGAAAAAATTGATATTCTTCTGATGATTGCGGTTGTAGAATGTGCAGAGCTTACCGGTTTTAATACCGAAGAACTCTTTGAATTCTGGATAAACCTTTCTAATTGTGCGGCAGATGAGGACTTCTTCGATGAATTTGAAGACAAGGAGCAACACAGTATCAAAAACTGTATTTCTTTGTTAGAGAAAGAATTTAAACGTCGCGGATTTCGACCTATCAATCTGTTCCAAATGATGAGGGACAACCCTAATGATGTGGCAAGAGTTTTGAGACATTCCAACTTAGAGCAGCTTATGAATTTGGAAGCAAATTTGAAAGAGTTCGAACAGAATGATACAATCGAAAATCTCTTGCGTTTGATTCGTGAAAGGATGATGCAAATTATCCCTATGGCCTGAAATAGAAGAACTTAAAGTTCTTCTATTTTTTTGTTTTATATGATAAATCTTCTTAATAATTGACGCGCCCGCATTTGTTTGTTATTATACCCCCAATATTGGGAGGTAAAAAAAATGAAAATTAACGAATCCGGTCGTTCTATGATTGAGATGTTAGGCGTATTAGCCATTATAGGCGTGCTGTCCATAGGTGGTATTTCCGGCTATTCAAAAGCAATGAGTAAACACCGTGTAAATAAAAGTATTGATCAAATAACGCAGATTGTATCAATGGTGCGTTCCATCTTTTACGGACACAAAACTTATGTTGCTTTAGACGATGCTACTGCCGATTTGGTTAATAAAGCTCACCTGTTCCCTGATGAACTGGGTAATGGCAGCGGAACCAATCCTTTCGGAGGAAACGTAACCATTAAAAGTGCAAAAAAGAATTCATCAGATTTAAAAAACAAAGCTTTCACCATTACTTACACAATGATTCCGCAAGAATCGTGCATTGATTTGGTGACTCAAGATTGGGGAAAGGGATCTCGTTCCGGTTTTGTAAGTTTGAAAGTGGGCAGCAAGACATTTACGTCTTCTCCGGTATCTATTGCTGATGCCACGAGTAATGCCGCCTGTGACGGACAAAACAATACAGTTGAATTGACTTTTTATTAAATTTTATGTTCAAGAAAAAACGGGAAGCAAAACTTCCCGTTTTTCATTTTTTAAATCTGCATTATCTGAATTTCAATGTAAGGCTGTTGTCATCGCCGCTGCAATATTTTGCCGCATCCGCTATGGCATCACCGGAAGAAGCCGGTGATGAGGTATCTCCGACAAATCCCATAAAACCGGTACTTGCCTCGGAACCCCAGTTGGTTGTCAACAAAGTCATACACATTTCCTCGGTCAAATCACTCGCTGTAAGCGTAAATAATGCCGGATACGATGCACTGGCCACCGTATAAGCTACGTCGGCATTTCCGATGAAAGAGCTGCAATTACAGGCATCAGTATCTTCGGAGTTTGCATCAACATCACACTCCAAAACATCGGGATATGCTTTACCTTTGCAGACATACTTCATAAAACTCCCGTCGCTTGAAGAATAATCTCTGGCAACCGTTCTGACTTTTGCCGCAAGGCTGCTGATTTCATCAATCACATTATTAGTCTGATTACTGTTATTCACTTTGCTCACCAAGCTGAAACCTCCAACCGTCAAAACCCCGACAATTGCCAATACTCCCAGCATTTCAAGCATAGAACGTCCCGTTTGCAAATCTTTCATCATCATTTCTCCTTATTCATTGGTGCAAGCTTTAAATTTTAATTTTACGGTAGAATCGTCAGAACACGAACTTGAAGCTGCAGACAGCTCCATTTGTTCATCTGATGACGGAGAGCATTCTCCGGCACCGACGCAAACTCCCATAAAACCGTTTGTACCTTTTTTACCCCAATCATTACCGGCCAACTGAATACACGCGTCGGAATTAAGACCGGCTACGCTTACTTCAAAAGTACTTAAATCACCGTTGATTGTTATTTCACTATCCATCGGACCGATAAATTTTCCGTTTTCATAATCAAGTTCATCGGAATATGCTTCCGATTTATACAAAAACATTGTGTACGAACCGTAAGCACTGTCATAATCACAGGCCATTTTCTTAGCCGTCATTGCAACTTTAGATACCTCGGCCGTAAGCTGACCTAATTCGTGCATTTGTCTTGAACGTCCTATAACATTCAATCCTCCTACCGTCATAACACCTATAATAGCAAGCACACCCAACATTTCTATCATAGAGCGCCCGCTTTCATTAGTAAACATCTGTTTTTACCTCCGTTATTTGAAGAAAAACAGCCCCCGAAGGGGCTATTTTCTATTTTCTATCCTTCACACTCATTTCTTCCGGAGCCTGCTGAATAATTTCAATCTGCTCGGTAACCGGTTTATATATTGTCTGTTGCCAAGGACTCTCTTCAATATATTCGTGACCGCATATACTTATGCCCAAACTGCGAAGAGCAATTTCAGTCGGAACATAAACATCCAATCCGTCATCGGTTCTGATTCCGGAATGTGCCATACCGCCAACCGTACAAGTCTTGTGGAACAATGCTCCGCCCACGGTAACATTTTGAATAAAGGTATTAACCAAGATTTCAGCACCTTTTTCTTTGGTATAGCGGTAACCTTCAATACGAGCGCTGTTTTCTAAATAATCCTGTCCTTCTTTGAAATTAGGAACATCCAACACGCCCATTGTCAAGAAACCGTCTGTTCCTACTTCAGGCAAACTCAAATTCAAAGCTAACGGAGTATATTCCGTAGGCTTATCCAACATCAACAGCGCCGTATTTTTACTCGGATTGACTCTAACTGCACGAGCGCCCATTTCAGCTCCGCGAATAGTCTTAACAGTATAATAATTATTATTGCTGTCAATCAAATCTCCCGAAGTCAAAATAAACTGATCGGAAATTAACAAACCGGCGCCTTTACGACCGTTTGAGCCATTAATTTCGACAACCGAAGAGCGCATACGATACATTGTTTCCGGTGTTAAAGCTTTACACGGATCCGTAGCTATAATGCACAAGTTTTCAAGAGATTTGACATCACCGGTATCAATCCAAGTATCATCAACAACTTGACAAGCACCGTTTTCTATAATCTGTCCGTTTTCATCAACACAAGATTCGATAACCGGAGCTTTTTCGGTCACGCAATCACCCGTTTCACAAGCAGGAGCGCAATCACAACATTGATTGAGCATAGCTCCCGGACGACCGATTTCGCAACTCTTTACGCATTCATACTGTTTGCGATAGCCGCATTTAAGCGGATTGATTGCTCTTTCTTCTTCAATCAAAGCATAACGCTCGGCAGCCATTTCCTGCATAGTTTTTCTTTGCATCAATTGTTCTTCAAATCCGGTCAGACCGCGCAAATTGCTGCTGGCATCGGAGAAAGCCCTTTCAATCAACTTAACTTCGCCGTTTTTCTCACCGTAATAAAGTTCACCGTAACCGGTGCTTTCGCCCTTCCAGTAAATTTTATTCTTGGTTAAATCCATCAAACGCCATACAACCGTAATTTCGGAACTGCCGGTTCTGGTTTCTTTTTTCTCTGATTTATTCCAATCATATTCGTCGCATACATTCATAAAGTAATCGGTAATTTCCGCCGTCAAAACGTATTCCGGAGTTTCTGCCGGAACGGTCTGCAAGCATAAATCTTTAGGCATAGGCAATACTTTGTAGCAATCATCAACAGCTTCTTCAAACACGGATTGGAAATTAATATTCTTTTCCATTATACGTCCGCTGTTAAGAGAAGCCTCTTTATTAAAACGGCGGCAACCGAAAATGCGGAAACGATAATTACCCAGTTTGGAAGAATAAGGACCGTCAACACCATTGTTTTTAATACGGAAATCCACGTGATCTAATGCAATTGTTCCCATCTGGCAGCAATTCTTTTGAACTGCTTCGTAAACAACCGGCGTATACGGCACATAATCACGCAAAGCTACCATTTCGGCCTGACGGGCTTCACACTGATAGCACGGTCCTGGAACCATAGCATTTTCTTTAGAACAACCGTGGCACGGTTTTCCGCCGAATAAACTTCCGTCCTTATCTTTGGCGCAGCTGGAGCAAGAACCTCCCGGAAACAAACTTCCATCCTTATCTTTCGGTGGAACTCCATTATCCTCTTCTTGAGCGACAACAATAGGTTGCTGTTCGTATGCGACGGCTGTTGCCGGCATAACCGTTTCTTCTTCATAAACTACTTGCGGCATCTGAACTCCCGATTGTTCAACAATCACTTGTTCCGATACCGTTCCGTAATCATAATATTCATTATCGGCTACGGCGATACCGGCAGCAAGCGAACTTGTCGCCAGAGCTGCAGTCAGCACATATAATACATTTTTGTTCTTACTCATTTATTTTCTCCTATACCTGTTTCGACGGCATAACATATCTGTATGACAACGCCTCTGCTACGTGTACTTTAGACACATTTTTTTTATTTTGCAAGTCTGCAATTGTTCTTGCCAGTTTTAAAATACGATGATACGCTCGCGCTGAAAGTTTCATCTTATCGGCAAAACCGACTAAAAGCCCTTTGGCATCACTATCCAACTGCACTGCAGCATCAAGTAAATCTCCTTTAAGCTGCGAATTGGTATGCAATTCGGGATGTCCAAACTCATTAAATCTTTGTTGCTGTATTTGACGAGCCGCAACCACTCTTTGCCTGATAGTCGCAGAATTTTCACCTTTTTTCACATCGGATATATCCCACGGACTTACCGGCGGAACTTGAATATGAATATCAAACCTGTCCATCAACGGACCCGATATTTTTGATTGATACTCTTCCGCACACTTGGGTGCTCGTGAACACTCGTGTCCGTTAATTCCCAAATAACCGCAGCGACAAGGATTCATTGCCGCTACTAACTGAAAACTAGCCGGATACTGCGTATGGCAATGAACACGCGATATACTGACGTAACCGGTTTCAATCGGCTGACGTAAAGCCTCCAGTGTCGATTTATTAAATTCCGGTAATTCATCCAAAAACAAGACTCCGTTATGCGCGAGTGAAATTTCTCCCGGAATTCCTTTTCTGCCGCCGCCGATTAAAGCGGGAGTAGAAGCATTGTGGTGCGGGTCACGGTACGGACGTTCAAAACTGATTTCTCCGTTTTTAAGTTCACCGGCAACTGAATGAATCATACAGGTTTCCAAAGCCTCTTCAGTCGTAAGCGGCGGCAAAATGGTGGTTAATCTTGAAGCAAGCATTGATTTTCCGGCTCCGGGAGTTCCCACCATAAGCAAATTATGCGCTCCGGCGGCGGCAATTTCCAAAGCACGTTTAGCCGTTTCCTGTCCGCGGACATCCGACATATCCAAATCGGATATTTTTGTTTTTTTGCTTCTGGCTGTCGGTTGCGGCAATTGTTGCACTCCCTTAAAGTGATTTATAAGTGAAAGTAATGTCGGAGCTGCAACAATATCTTTTAATCCCGACCATACGGCCTCACTGCCCTGAACTTCGGGGCAAATAAGCCCTTTATCGATTCGATTTGCGTGAATGGCAACCGGCAAAACACCGTTTATCGGCATAATCACACCATCAAGTCCCAATTCACCGACTATAATGTAGTTGTCAATTTCCTCAGCCGGAACAATATTTAATCCGGCAAGAAGCGCCATTGCTATAGGCAAATCAAAATGAGAGCCTTCTTTTAACAAATCGGCCGGAGCTAAATTAATCGTAATGCGCTTGGCGGGAATTTCGACGCCCATAGTATTCAGAGCCGCACGCACACGCTCTTTGCTTTCTGCCACGGTTTTATCCGGTAAACCGACAATGGTAAACGCCGGCATACCGGAAGTAATCTGCAACTGCAAATCAACATCCAACGTGGATAAACCGTTAAAAGCTATGGTATGAACGTGCGCCAACATTTTTACCACCTCGGGAAGTACTCCCCTTCACGCCAACGGCGAGTAGGATAAGTTCCGGTTTTCAGTCTGTCGTATTTCGCGGCGAACCTTGGAATATCCTCTATTCTGACATAGCAGGAATTTTCAAGTCTGGATACGCAAATTTCGATTTCTTCCTCGGTTCCGCGGCAATATGCCAATACGTGCGTATTCTGATTTTCCAGAATCACTTCATCAACATACTTATTGCGTTCAACGTCCGGAAACTTACCTTCTACGGCATCAACATCTATTTCTTTTTCGAACTGCGGAATAGTCTTTTTGATTCTTTTAACCGTACGTTTGATTTTTCTGACAGACGGTGTTTGCGGAACTTCTTCAGTTTCTTCAATTTCCGGAGTTTCTTCCGCCTCTTCGGTTTCCGGCTCCTCTTCAACAATTTCTTCATAAACTTCCGGTTCTTCCGGATAGTAATAATCCACGCACCCCGGAACCTCAAATGTCCCTTGCTCGTCGTAAACCGCTACCATAGTTTCTTGCTTACATTGCGGAATATATTTTTCAACCAGACGTTTGCGCTCGTAAGGACGATCGGAAATCTCGACACACCCCGCAAGCAAAATCACCGCCAATACGGATAAAATCGTGTATTTATTTATCATTTTACACCTTAAATTGACATTACTTTGCCCCCACGATATACCAAAAATGTTAAAATAATGTTTATATTGAAACCTGCCGCTTAAGTAAAATCGGCTTTATGTCCAAAAAAACGCTTGCAATTATCCTCTTTTTGTGTATATTTACGCTTGTCCCTTGCCGGATTCGTTAAGATATTCGGCTATACATTAACCGGTCGGCAGTTGTTTTTCGGCGCCTCAAAGTGTTATGAAATACAAATGACGACCATTTGTTGAGTTATCCATAAGGAGATATTTTAATATGGCAAATTACGAAAGCGTGCTGATTGCACGTCAAGACTTAGGCGCCTCGCAAGTTAATACTCTCGTTTCGGAATTGAGCGAAGTTATTAAAAAAGAAGGCGGCGAAGTTGTTAAAGTTGATAATTGGGGGTTGAAAAACCTTGCTTATCGCATTAAAAAGAACCGCAAAGGTTACTATGTGTTGCTGAACATTACGGCTCCTGCCAAAGCAATTTTTGAATATGAAAGACTTATCCGTTTGAACGAAGATGTCATTCGTTATATGACGGTTAAGGTTGATGAATTCTGCAATGAAACCGCTAACACCGATGAAGATGTTGCGGTTGCTCAGGAAGCTTAAGGAGAACGATAATGGCTAAACAAACATTTTTCAAAAGAAAATCTTGCCCGTTTTCCGGTGAAAACGCTATAAAGATTGATTACAAAGACGTTAAATTGCTTTCCCGCTATGTTTCCGAGAAAGGCAAAATCATTCCGTCTCGTATCACTTCTGTTTCGGCTAAAAAGCAAAGAGAATTGGCTAAGGCTATTAAACGCGCCCGCTATATCGCTTTGTTGCCTTATGTTGCTATGTAGGAGGGTATTATGGAAGTTATTTTACTTGAACACGTAGAAAAATTGGGCAAAATGGGAGATAAAGTAAGCGTTAAAAACGGTTATGCCCGTAACTACTTGTTGCCGCAGAAAAAAGCTTTGCGCGCTACTGAAGCTAATATGGCTTACTTTGAAGCCCAAAAAGCTGCTTGGGAATTACATAACCAAGAATTGCTCGGCAAAGCCGCTGAATTAGCAGGCTCTTTGAACGGATTCAGCGCCGTTTTAATTCGTCAAGCCGCCGAAACCGGTCAATTGTACGGTTCGGTTACCATTCGTGACATTGCTTCTGCAATTAAAGAAGCAGGTTATGATGTGGCTCGCCGTTACATTTATTTGGAAAAGCCGATTAAGGACTTGGGTATTTATCAAGTTAAATTAAACTTGCACCCGGAGGTTTCTCAAACTATTTTGGTTAACGTTGCCAGAAGTTCCGAAGAAGCTAAAAAACAGGCTAAGGCTTATTCTCAAGAATAATCTTCTTGAAAATCAAAAAAACGCTCACGATAACTTTCGCGAGCGTTTTTTTACATAAATTTTTCAGCAAACTCTAATTTATCTATGCTATTGATTGTCTTTATTTGCTCATTTTTTAAAATCATCGGTAATTCTACAGAAACAAAAGTACTGCGTTTATCGGCGTTATCAACGAAAGCAGTTAGATTTCCGGTTGCTGCTTTAATAAATCTTTCCGATGCTATTGCCCATACTTTTAAAATTTCCGCATCCGGACTTTCATTACCCGTTTCCAATCCCAGCGCAATCAACTTTTTTCCGCATTCTGTATCATCTAACATTTTCTTATCGGGATTAAGACGTAAATACTCCATTGCTTTGCGTTTATTATCATCACTAGGCTGATAGCTGATACTGTAAAGAACAACGCTGTCTTTAGGAGTTAACACGTCGGCAGTTTGTGCAATCGCAAAAGCCTGCCTTAATTTTTCATTCATAGCGACTAGGCCTCGGTTCCGGTAGCTTCGACATTTTTTTTCAAACGAAGCGATGAGCGACGCTTGCGCGGTTCTTTCGGAGTTTCGGCAGCAGCTTCTTCACTGACTTCGACAACTTTCAAACTGCGGCGTCCTCTGCGCGGTTTATTATCCGCTACCGTTTCCGAAACATTTTCTTCCGGAGCTTTTTCAGTTTCAAGCGTTAATTCGGCAGCTTGAGTTTCCACTAAATTATTATTATTTGTTTCCGGCACATTTTCTTCCGAGTTTTGCTGATTTTCATTTTGATATTCTCGATGCTGATTTTTACGCTCGTTAATTTCCGTAACTATCTTACGATAATGCTCGGCATACTGACGGAACACTTCCATTTCAACATAATTTCCGTTACTCTGAGCCTCTTTAGCAAGTTCATTGTAGCGCTTAATCAAATCAAGAGCCGTACCGCTGAACTTACCGGCTGCGCTCACGCTGTCAAATTTATAATTGAGAGAATACACCGTATTCCCGCGAAACTTATTGTTATTGATTTTTTTCATATAATAACCATTCAAAAAAAATTATAAAGTTAAAAAACATCAGGCGACAAAAACTGCCTCACATCTGATATATACTAGCTATTTTTATTTTCCGCAACTGCTTTTTGCAGAATTACACAACGGGCAATACCGGATAAATCATTGACAATTTTACGCAATCTCAATCCGTTTGCGATAAAAATATCGGCAATTTTTTCGGCTTGCCCAATTCCGGCTTCCAGTAAAACATATCCGCCATCTTGCAAAAGCCGCGGAGCAATTCGGGCTATTTGTGCATAACTGTCATACCCGTTTTCACCGCCGTCTAAAGCCAAGCGCGGATCATATTCTTTAACTTCAGTGTCCAAAGTATCAATATCGGCAGAAGGAATATACGGAGGGTTTGACACTATCATATCAAATTTTTCGCCGATTTTTATTATAAAATCCGTATCGAACCAACTGGCATTCAAAAAGCATATCCGCTCGCTTATTTCCAGATTATCGGCATTTTCCGCTGCCAGAATCAACGCTTTATCCGATATATCAACCGCACAGCCTCTTGCCGAAGGTAAATCTTTCAGCAGCGATTCGATAATACAACCGCTTCCGCATCCCAAATCCAATATATAAGCCTTCGATATGTTTTGCAAAATTTCAAGTGCGCTTTCCACCAAAATTTCCGTATCCTGACGAGGTGATAAAACATCTTCTGTCACTTTAAATTCATACTTGTAAAATTCTTTATGCCCTAAAATCTTATCCAAAGGTTTATGTTTCAGACGCTGTTCAAGCATATCCTCAACCTTTTTCTTTTCTTCTTCGGTTATGGTTATATCCTGAAATATTTCCGACGGTAAACGATGCAAAACTTCCGCAAACATCAACCGAGTTTCCAATCTGGGACTTTCTATTTGTGCCGCGGCTAACTTTTGTACGACTTGCAGAAAAAAACTTTCCATTTATGCAACCATTTTCATCGATTTTTTAACTTCCACCGATAGTTTTTCAAAAGCTTTTTTCTCAATTTGACGAACTCTCTCGCGGCTGATGGAAAACTTATTTCCGATTTCATCAAGGGTTTGCGGTTCTTCGGTGAGCATTCTGTGTTTAACGATATATTGTTCACGCTCGTTAAGTGTTTCCAACGCTTTTAACAATATTTTGCGTTTTATTTCACTTTCTTCTTTGACCGCATATTTCATTTCAATATTTTGTGACTTATCTGCCAATAAATCTATGGCTTCAACCGATTCGTCATCGTGATTTACCGGCACGTTTAACGAAGTATCACCGCCGATACGACGATTCATTTCAACTACATCTTTTTCATCTACCACTAATTCATTTGCTATTTGCTTAACAATTTGCGGTTCAAGTTCTTTATTGTCATAAAGCCCAAGTTTTGCCTTAATACGCCCCAAATTATAGAAAAGTTTTTTCTGCGCCGCCACCGTACCGATTTTGACCAACGACCAAGAACGTAAAACAAAATCGTTAAGTGCTGCCTTTATCCATAAAATAGCGTATGTGGAAAGACGAACCTTTTTATTTATATCAAACTTTTTAACCGCTTGCATCAAACCGATATTGGCTTCCGATATCAAATCTGCGGTAGGTAAACCGTAGCGACGATAGGTAAGTGCTATTTTAACCGCCAAACGCAGATGCGAAGTAATTAAAGTCTGCGCCGCTTGCAAATCTCCCTGTTCTTTGAATTGGCGGATTAACTTTTCTTCTTCTTCCAAGCTCAATACCGGAAACTGCTTTATTTGCTGCAAATAGCTGTGTAAACCATCCTCTTCGACAATGGCCGGTAAATTGGTTTTATTTTCATAAACAACTATGTCCTGACGATTACTCATAAAAAACTACCAATTATGCACAAAAGTTGCCTCATCCATTTTTTCCGGAATGCTTATCAGATTCGTCACCACCACTTTGTAATACTTCATATACGGATATATAATCAGGTATACATTGCTGTATTTACCGAAAGTATTATTTTTACTCTCGCATACTCTGGATATTTCCTGACTCCGGTTAATGCGCAAATACATCAAAGCGGCTTTAGTTTTGAAATTATCTTTACCGCTTAAATCACTTTCATTTATTTCATTAAAATTATGCAGATTTTTTATCAATAAAATGCGACTTCGGCGGCTTTTTACCGAATTTTCCTCCACTTCGGTATTATCACGGATAAAACGAGCCACTTCTTTGGTTAATTTTTCATTATTGCACGGTAACTCGGGCATTTCATATTCAGAATCTATATAATCGAAATCCGCGCTCGGATCCTGCTGTTTTTCTTCTTCCGATAATTGAATATTCATCGGAAGTACTTCGGCTCCCGTATATAAATCATCATCTTTTTCATCAAGTTCCTTTATTTCCGGCATATCGGCATAACGAGTGTAATGCACAAACACTTCCGGATTATCGGCATCGGATTCGCCTTGATTTTCTTGCGCAACTTGAGGCTCCTGAGCCACCTCATTTTCTTCTCCTAAAGCCGAAAACGAAAACAAGCAAAAAGCCAAAACTAGAAAAACAACATTCTTATTCTTCATACTTTTTCCTTAAAAACTGACAGATTTAGGCGTTCTCGGGAACGGAATGGTATCACGAATATTGGCAATTCCGGTAACGAGCATCATCATACGTTCAAATCCCAAACCGAAACCGGCGTGAGGAACGGTACCGTATTTACGCGAATCCAAATACCATTCATAGTTTTTAATATCCATCCCCGTTTCTTTAATTTTTTCAACTAAAACATCGTAACGCTCTTCTCTTTGCGAACCGCCGATAAGTTCGCCGATTCTCGGCACTAATACATCCATTGCCGCCACAGTTTTTCCATCATCATTTAAACGCATATAAAAAGCTTTAATTTCTTTCGGATAATCACGTACAATTACCGGACGCTTAAAATATTCTTCTGCCAAAAAGCGCTCGTGCTCTGTTTGCATATCAATACCATAGACCGGTTCATATTCAAATTTATGACCGGATTTTTGCATAATTTCGATTGCTTCGGTATAAGTAATGCGGGCAAAACCGTTATCAACTATATTACTTAAAGTCTGTTTCAATGTAGGATCCACAAACTTTTCAAACAAATCTAAATCATCGGCACAATTTTCCATAATATCTTTTACCAAATACCGCACCATATCCTCGGCCAAGTCCATATCATCATAAATATCGGCAAATGCCATTTCCGGCTCAATCATCCAGAACTCGGCGGCGTGACGTTGGGTATTGGAATTTTCAGCTCTGAAAGTTGGTCCGAAAGTATATATATCCCCTAAAGCACAGGAATACATTTCACCGTTTAGCTGACCGGATACCGTAAGTCTGGATTCTTTACCGAAGAAATCTTTAGAATAATCCACTTCTCCATTAGGCAGCAACGGCGGATTTTTCAAATCCAACGTGGTAATTTGAAACATCTCTCCGGCACCTTCACAATCTGATGCGGTAATAATCGGCGTATGCACATAAGCAAAACCCCGTTCTTGAAAAAAATTATGAATAGCGTATGACAAGCGAGAGCGTACTCTAAACGCCGCACCGTACTTGTTTGTGCGCGGACGCAAATGAGCCACCGTGCGCAAAAATTCATCACTCATACCTTTCTTTTGTAAAGGGTAATCATCGGGAGCAATGCCGTAAATTTCTATGTTTTCAGCCTTAATTTCATATTTTTGCTTACCGCCGGCAGATTCTACCAAAGCTCCGGTAACGGCAATCGACGAACCGGTTGTTAATTTTTTGACTTCGTTATAATTATTGAGGGTATTATTTGCTATAACTTGAATATTCTTCAAACACGAACCGTCGTTTACTTCCACAAACGAAAAATCTTTAGAATCCCGCTTGGTTTTAACCCAGCCTTTAACAAGCACCTGAGCAATGGTTTGCTCTGATTGCAACAACTTTTTTATTTTAGTTCTCTTTAACATTTTGTACCCTCTGAACAGTTATGTTATTTTTAAATCTTATGCACTATATATCATCTATCTTTAATTGTCCAGTCTTGACAATAATTTTCAAATAGATAATTATATACATAGTTTTTACAATAGGAGATTGCAAATGAACAAGAATTTATTATACATTATCCCGATGTTGGCAGTATTAGCAGGTTGCGCACCTCGTATCGGCAGCAATGATTACAGCTATTCCGGCGTCAGACAAGCCAGTAATGCTTTTCCTTGCACTGTTCTGTCAGTTCGCGCGGTTAATGTCAGCAGTGATGATAATTCTGCCGGAACTATCCTCGGCGGTGTTGCCGGCGGTGTTGCCGGTTCAACCATCGGTCACGGACGCAGTGCCAACACATTAGGCGCCATCGGCGGAGCGGCTGCCGGTATGCTTGCCGGTAACCTGATTCAAGATAATATGATGAAACAGGGCGGATATGAGTATATTGTTCGTACCGACAGCGGACAAACATACAGCGTAACACAGGGAACCGATACTCTGCTTGCCGCCGGTCAAAGATGTATGCTTATCAACGGAGCAGAATCAAGAGTAATTCCTTACTATTGATATTGATGTAAAATCAAACTTTTTTGCCGTCGAGTTTTTGCTCGGCGGTTTTTTATTAAAAAAGCAAAAATAATGCTTGCCAAAATAAAAAAAAAGCTATACATAACGGGGTAATGGATAGATGGCCGAGTGGTCGAAGGCGCACGATTGGAAATCGTGTGTACCTCCAAAGGGTACCGTGAGTTCGAATCTCACTCTATCCGCCATTAAAAACAAAACAGCACCCTTGCGGTGCTTTTTTGTTTTTAAACGTGATGAGTGGGAGAAGAACTCACGGAGAAGTGAGTTCGACTACAAGCGAAAGGCAGACTTCTGGATGCCGGTCGGCAAAGCCGATGAGCGCAGTGGAACGAGCATTGCACAAGCAATGTCGAGGACAATCTCACTCTATCCGCCATTAAAAACAAAACAGCACCCTTGCGGTGCTTTTTTGTTTTTAAACGTGATAAGTGGGAGAAGAACTCACGGAGAAGTGAGCTCGACTACAAGCGAAAGGCAGACTTCTGGATGCCGGTCGGCAAAGACATCTGTTTATTCGAAGATATAACACTTTATTTGTACTTATTATCTGTAACGTGACCGACGTTGCGGCGTTGTTCGGCGTTGCGGCTGGCGTCTGGCTCTTGTCTGAGTTTTATTTACTTTATTGTCGTGTACTTTTTTATACTCCAACGTATCGGCAAAATTTCTGCCGGATTTACAGTTGTTAATACTGTCACAAATTATTTCCAATTTACTTTGTGAAAAATCTAAATTATATAAATCAGAAGCTTTAAAGGCACCGTAATGAGCTCCAATATGCGCTTCATCCAAATTAATGGACGTCGGTCCCTCTCCGTTAAGTTGGATTTCTCCGGTAAATACTTTTATTCTGAAAGCAACACGTTTTTGCAATGCCGGAATAATCCCTTTCTTTTTAGTAGATATAAATTGTCTTGATTTCATAATATCCGTGACCGCTTTTAAGTTTTCCGGAGTTCTGTTTTCCGCGTACGCATTTAAAGCATTTGCAAATTCCGAAGGCTTAACCGGTTGTTGCTTTTTTGTTTTCGGATTTCTGGCAGGTGTGTGTAGCTTACCGCTTCCGGCATTCCAGAATAAATCCAATAATGCTAACTTTTCCTGACGATTGAATTTATCCCAATTGGGCAGATATTTCACAATATTCGGAGCAACTCTGTCAGAAAAAAATGAACGGAAATAATACATTAATTGCTCTTCATTTTCTATTTTATCGCCTTTTCTCACAGGAGTTCCGTCAGGATGGGTAATATTACCGAAACCGATAGTCCATTTACCGGCTGCCCTGTCATAATATGCGTTCATTTCAATACTTTCGGACATAGCAATCAAACGAACAGCTTCATATTCCAAATCTTGTACAGATTTACAAACTTTATCTATGGCTACGCTGTCTCTGACGTCCGGAACATCATTAATGCTATCCAAATCATTTGCATCGTCATCATTATCAGGTCTTGCTATTCCTCTGTCGTCAATCTCATTCGGTTTACGACGAACATCTCTCGGTTTAAGCTGATATGTGCGTGAATCACTTTGTACACTATCACCATTTTGATCAACAACAATACTTGAATCAGCTTTAACTTTATCGTCCAATGTTGTTCTGCTCTTACCTTTGCACCAAGCAGCACATACCAGCACCGTTGCTATTAAACATTTATATCCGAAATCCATACCAGTTCTCCATATTTTTGTCTATAATACTATAAAAAAAATACAATTGCAATATAAAAAATCGACTGTAGTAATTACAGCCGATTGACAATCCGTATTAAAAATTTTTTTTAATTTTGATTGATAAGGAATATCTCAACTCTTCTGTTTTGCGCTTTTCCTTCTTCGGTTGCATTCGATGCAATAGGCTGAGAAGCTCCAACTCCATAAGCTTGCATACGAGCCATATTAACACCGCGCAAAGAAAGATAATTCATAACCGAAACCGCACGGCGCTGCGAAAGCGGAATATTGATTTTATCATTGCCCGTACTGTCGGTATGACCCACAATCTGCAATCTGGTCTTGTCATATTCGTTAGCTATAATTGCCACCGAATCCAATACCTGATTGGCTGTGGTTTTCATAGTATCATCATTTGTATTGAAAGTAATGCTGTTAGGCATAATCAGGCGAATATTATCACCATCGCGCATAACCTGAACTCCGGTACCGCGCAATTTTTCTCCCAATTTGGAAGCTTGAACATCCATATAACCTCCGGTAGCGGCACCTGCGGCACCGCCGATACCTGCTCCGATTAAAGCTCCTTTTTCACCGCCGATTAAAGCGCCGACACCGGCTCCCACCGCGGCACCGATACCGGTTCCCCAAGCAGTTTTGGCAACTTTGCTTTCTCCGTTGTACGGGTCAGTCGCGCAAGCGCTGAAAAAGCATACCGCAACTAAGCCTAAAATTATTTTTTTCATATCAAATCTCCTTAAAAATTAGCAATACGTGCCAAAGCTTCTTCAACTTTAGCCTTATTTTCCATAGCTTCTGCCTGACGGCGTTTTTCTTCTTCAACAACTTTCGCCGGAGCTTTGGCAACGAAGCTCTCATTACCTAGCTTACGCGCATAACCGTCAAGATTTTTATTCAACGTTTCGAGTTCTTTATTTAAGCGTTCACGTTCAGCGGCAAAATCAACCACTCCTTTAAGCGGAATCAAAATCGTTGCATCTCTGCTTACGGTCTGCACCATATCTTTGGTGATTTCCGTATTTCCCAACGGCAACAAATTTTCCAAACGAGCCAAAGTGCAAATAAGCCTGTTCTGCTTATTCATAATCTGCAAATCGGCTTCTTTGGTTTTAACGTAAACCGTCAATTTTGCACCTGCCGGCAAATTCATTGATGAGCGCAATGAACGAATGGCCGAAATCAAATCTATAGACCAATCTATATCATATTTATCGCTGTCAGCTATTGTTTCGCCAAGCGGCCATTGAGCCTTTATCAATTTTTGTGAACGCGTTGTCAGATTGTTCCATAATTCAGTGGTAACAAATGGCATAAACGGATGAAGAATAGTTAAAATTCTATCAAGTACCCACGATGCAACCGCACGAGTTTCCTTAATATCATCAGCATTTTCTCCGTAAAACACCGGCTTAGTAAGCTCGATGTACCAATCACAGAAAGTTCCCCAGACAAACTGATAAACCGCATTGGCTGCCTCGGAAAAACGATAACTGTTTAAGCTGTCGGTAACATCCTTGGTTGCCTCTTTGGCTTTGGCTATAATCCATCTGTTGATTTTAAGTTTTGCCGAAGAAATATCAAAATCTTTCACTGAATAGCATTCGTTCATTTCACAAAAACGAGCGGCATTCCACAACTTTGTCGCAAAATTACGATATCCCTGAATGCGTGAATCAGAAAGGTTAATATCACGTCCTTGTGTTTCCGATGAAGCCATAAAGAAGCGTAATGCATCGGCTCCGTATTTTTCAATTGTTTCCATAGGGTCAACCGTATTACCTTTGGACTTGCTCATTTTGCGGCCTTGCTCATCGCGAACCAAACCGTGAATATAGCATTTTTTGAACGGAACGCGTTTCATCATATACATACTCATCATCATCATTCTGGCCACCCAGAAGAAAATAATATCAAAGCCTGTAACCAAAACGCTGGTCGGATAAAATGTTTGCAGATATTCGGTATTTTCCGGCCAACCTAAAGTAGAAAATGCCCATAATCCCGAAGAAAACCAAGTATCCAAAACATCGGATTCGCGGCGTAACTCAACGTGTTTACCGTAGTGTTTATCAGCGGCTTCCTGAGCCTTTTCCGCAGTTTCTTCGCAGAAAATAGTCTCATCAGGTCCATACCAAATCGGCATTTGATGTCCCCACCACAATTGACGCGAAATACACCACGGTTGAATATTATTCATCCACTCAAAATAGGTTTTTTCATAAGTTGCCGGAACAAATTCCATTTCTTTATCGTGAACCGCGCGGCGAGCCTCAACTGCCAATTTAGGCGCATCGACAAACCACTGGTCAGTCATATACGGTTCAATAACCACACCGCTTCTCTCGCCATACGGAATAACCATCGGGTGATCTTCTATTTTTTCCATTAAACCGAGCTCGGTCAATTTTTCAATGGTTTTAACACGTGCCTCTTGCGTTGACATACCTTCATAAGGGGTGTTTTCATTGAGCGTGGCATCCGGATTAAGAATATTAATCATCGGTAAATTATGACGTTTACCCACTTCAAAGTCGTTAAAATCGTGTGCCGGTGTAATTTTAACCGCACCGGTTCCTTTTTCCGGATCGGCGTGAATATCGTCAATAATCGGAATCACGCGATTTACAATCGGCAAAATACAATTTTTACCTATTAAATGTTTCAGTTTAGGATTATCCTTGGAAACTGCAACCGCAGTATCGCCGAACATTGTTTCCGGACGCGTGGTAGCAATATGAATAAATTCATTCGGATTATCTTCCAGAGGATATTTGTAGTAGTACATTTTACCGACGGTTTCTTTTTGAATAACCTCCAAATCGGAAACCGCCGTTTCCAAAGCCGGATCCCAGTTAACCAATTTTTTTGCCTTATAAATCAGACCGTCTTTATACATAGAAACAAATATTTTGCGAACAGCGTGCGACAATCCTTCATCCATTGTAAAGCGCTCGCGTGACCAATCACAGGATGCTCCCAAACGGCGAAGCTGTTTACAAATCGTTCCGCCCGAATATTTTTTCCATTCCCAAACGCGCTCCACAAATTTTTCGCGCCCCAAATCGTGACGGGTAATCCCTTCTTTGGCAAGGTTACGTTCAACCACCATTTGTGTTGCAATACCTGCGTGATCAGTCCCCGGTTGCCACAAAACTTTCTTACCGAGCATACGATTATAACGGATAAGAATATCCTGCAAAGTATTATCGAGTGCGTGTCCCATATGCAAAACACCTGTAACGTTAGGCGGCGGAATAACTATCGAAAATGCTTCTTTATCGGAGCGCATATCCGGTATAAAATCACCGTCATTTTCCCATTTTGCATAAATTTTTTCTTCCATTTCTTTTGGATTGTAATTTTTCTCTAACATTTCTATTTTTCCATTTTTATCAAATTGTTGCGTATAAAAGACCTTATTTAAAATCGAGGAAGAAACCTTTTCAGGCTTTATTTTCTTCCTTTACCCGCACTCGAACAACGTCCAAAAAACGGCGGTTAAAATAATTTCTGTACTTTTTCATCATTTTTTTCGCAACATCATCAAAATTCCATACTCCCAATTGGTATGGAATATCCTCGCGTTTGACCAGCATATTTTTAGAAAGTAAAAATATTTCGTCCTTTTTACCGTATGGATACGACGAAAATTCGGAATAAGGATTTTTGTCCTTATCCACAATAGATGAACGAATGGATTTTATAATGTCGTCTATTGATTCTTCTTTACTTTCTTCCATAAGTTATGCCTCTTATAAAAACTCACGGAAAGTATAGTAACAAAACTTATTTTATTTGGCAATAGCTTTCCCAAATAAAAAAACAGAAAAATCAGTATTTTTTTATTAATTCGGTTCCTAAAACATTCCGCGCTTGCGAAAATATATGATAACCAACAATGTGGCGACCATTGAAATGGAAATTACAATCCAGAAACCGTAAGCCGACGCCGCCACCGGAACTCCTACATTCATTCCCCAAAAACTTGCCAGCATCGTCGGAATGGAAAGCACAATCGTTATCGCCGCCAAAAATTTCATAATTTGGTTGACGTTGTTATTGATAATAGAAGCAAAACCGTCCATCATACCTTCCAAAATGGTACGGTGCATATCAACCATTTCAATAGCCTGTTTATTTTCCACAATCACATCTTCCAGTAAATCGGTATCATCCTCTGTAAAAGCCAAAATACTTGATGTTGCCGGAGACTTTGTCATTCTTAATATTTTTTCCAATACCAACTGATTATCACGCAAAGCCGTGGTAAAATAGACTAATGACTTCTGAATTTCTATCAATTGAAACAACTCCTGATTATTTGTCGTCTGTTTCAAAGCATCTTCAATATGCTCGGTTTTGCGGTTAATAATCGCCAAATAGCGCAAATAAAACTGTGTAATTTTATATAAAATCGAAAGCATAAATTTCGTGCGCTCGCGAGTATCAAATGTTTTAGCGGTATTTTTGTTAAATGAACTTAAAATGCGATTATCTTTTGAGCAAATGGTCAGAAAATTACGTACCGTAAAAACCAAGCCGCAAGGCAATGTATCAAAATTACCCTCTTCGTCCAACAACGGCAAGTTTACGATTACCGAGAATATTCCTTCATCAAGCTCAACACGGGAACGTTCATCAGCATCCAGAGAATTACGCAAAATATCGGCATCAACTTTAGATACCGAAGAAACCTGCTCAATCTCCTTTGCCGAGGGATTGACCAAACTTATCCACGCCTGATTTGCTGATTTAAAAGTTTTGAGCTTAACTAATTTACCGCCGTTTTCTGTTTTGTAAATTCTAAGCATATTAAGCTCTCCTTTGAGTTTGATGATTCAAAGTAAGTTTTGAAATGGTGCGGCCAAGAAGACTTGAACTTCCATGAGCTTAGCTCATAACGACCTCAACGTTACGCGTCTACCAATTTCGCCATGGCCGCTCTTTTCAAAACAAGTTATAACTATTATAATATTTTCAGTAAATCAAGTTTTTTTTGCATAAAAATAATTTTTTTTACAAATTTTGCATTTTCTCTTGACAAAATAAACATAAAACAATAGCATTTAGGTCGTTAGCGAGATTATGAAGATTTATTAATTTTAACCTTCAAAACAATGAAAAGAGTATTATTTTTAGGAATGGTTGTTGCGATAGCAATGGCATTCACATCGTGTGACAAGAAGGCTGAGGTTAAGAAACTCGGCGAGTATGAACTGATAGAGAAAGGGGACAAGCTGGGGCTTAAGCTGAACGGATATACCGTGTTGGACCCCGTCTATGACGAGATTACCGAGAACAGCGACTACTCCTGCGTTCTGGCCAAGAAGGACAAGGAAACGACTTTCGTCGTGGGCGAGCACAGCGTATTTACCGGAGAAGTGATCGGCATCACCTCCGCGGCAACTGCCGGTTACTATGTGGTTGCAACGCCTAAAGGTCTTTATCTCTGGAAGAGCGGAACCGCGTATAGCATCGGGGCATTCAACTCCATTGCAATGAGCGGGGAAATCGTATTTTTCGAGTCTGATGAAGGCTGGGGAGCAACGTTTACCGACCATACTCCCATTGCTCCGCGCCGTTTTGAGAAGGTCTATGTAGTCAGAAACAAAGACACCCACGCCGTGCTTGTATACACTAAGAAAAACGGCTGGGCTATGTATGACAAAGGCGGTGTTACCGACGGCGTACGATATGATACCCCGTCCAAAGTGCTTGAAAAACAGCTTAAAGGCTTTGACACCTCCAAACCTTACGGCGTGCTTGATGTCAATTGGAATCTTTAACGCTCTCGGCCTATGAAGAAAGCCATCATTCCCGTGAAACATCCTTCTTATGAAAGGGAGGACTTTCTTGGTAAAAATCCGATGAGGAAAAAAAACAACAATGCGGAAGAACCTTGTCCTAAACGCAAACGCGAAAAGGATATGGGAGATAACCTTTAACATCAATCATTAAAGAGAGACTCTAAACGGTAAAGTTAGAGTCTCTTTTTTTATGTGAACTGTTTTTTAACTTTGTGGTATTACTATATCAGTCATTATGGAGAGATAAATGCTTGAATATGTATCATATCAAATCGGCAAACCTCTTAAACTGATTGTTTTTTTGCACGGATACAATGGTACTGTTGCCGATCATCAGTATGCCGTCGACTGGATATGCCGAAAATTAAAAGACTCGGTGGTAATCGTTCCGCAAGCACCGCAAGTCAGTGACAAAAATCCGCAAAAAAAACAATGGTTCGGTATGCTCAAATATGATGCCGCAAATACACGTGCAAATCCCGAAACATCAGTTGAGGAAATTTTCTCGATATATAATCAGGCTGCAAACGAGATTAAACATTGCGCGGATTCCGTAAACAAATTTATAGATGAAATGCAAAAAAAATTCAGTATCGCAAATGATAAAACCTATCTCCTCGGATTTTCACAAGGAGCAATGTTGACAATATACACCGCTTTAAGCCGCCAAAATCCGCTGGCCGGTGCTTTTTCTCTTTCCGGATTGATAGCCGGAGCGGATTTACTTGATAAAGATATAAAGTCATATCCGCCGTTGTGGCTTCTTCACGGCGAAAACGATTTAAAAGTGCAATATAAGACCTTACCGCATAGCATCGAATGGCTGAAAAATCACCGTATTAATCCGCAAGTAATAACCTACGCCGATTTGGCTCATAAAATATGCGAGGCAGAAATTGAAGAAATCGCAAAAGTTGTAAATTTAAAATTTTAAGTTAAAAAATATTGACAATTCATTTTTTGGTTGTATTGTGTTTACGGCATTACTTAGATGCCGTATTCCGTTATTCAATGAGGTAAATACTATGAGCAGAAATACGAAATCAAAAAATAATGATATTCTTGCAAAAGGACTACCCTGCAATCAATGTATGAAATATATGTCGTATGACATAAAACAATATAAAGATAAGCTAGAAATATTATATTATTTGCAACACATTTCCGATTCTAAAATTTTACAACAAATAATAAATTTGCTGAAAAATATTACCAAGTCTAAAATATAATTTTATACAAAAAAAGGGGGGAACTAAATTACCCCCCTTTTTTTTTATCTTTTTTTTCTTCAAATTATTTTGCGGAATTTGCGCTGTTAACATCTTTAACCGAAACAGACAAATCGTCGGCAATACGAGCTGAACGACCGCGCAAAGCTCTCAAGAAATAAAGTTTTGCTCTGCGAACTTTACCCACACGAGAAACTTCTATCTTGGCAACATTCGGAGAATACAACGGAAACACACGTTCAACACCTTCACCGAAAGAAATTTTTCTAACCGTGAAAGAAGAGTTAATACCGTCATTCTTACGAGCAATACAAACGCCTTCATAAACCTGAATACGTTCTCTGTCGCCTTCTTTAACCTTGGTATGAACACGCAAAGTGTCACCCGGCTTAAAAATCGGCAGATTTTTACCTTCCATAAGCTTTTCAATCTGCTCTTTTTCAATATTTTCGATAATATTCATTTTTTTTACCTTCTTAATTAATTTGTTATCCCTATACAACAGAATCTATTTAGAATCAAGTATTTTTTCCAACAGGTCCGGTCGTCTTTCTTTAGTTATTTGAAGAGCCTGCTCTCTCTGCCATTTAGCAACATTTTCGTGGTGTCCGCTCATCAAAACATCGGGAACTTTACGTCCCTTCCATTCCGTCGGACGGGTATATTGAGGATATTCCAACAAGTCACCTTCAAAACTTTCATTTTCGGTAGATGCCGAATTTCCCAATACATTCGGAAGTAATCTGACGATTGCGTCAAGCATAATCATTGCTGCTTGCTCACCGCCGGTCAAAATATAATCGCCGATACTGATTTCCTCTATGTTATATTCTTCAATAACTCTCTCATCAATACCTTCAAACCGACCGCAAATTATGGTCAAATTATCTTCTCGGCTGAGTTCATGAACTTTTTGTTGCGTTAACGGTTTACCTTTAGGACTCATATAAATGATTTTACCGCCGTTATAATTATGCTCTATAGCCTCTCCCAAAACATCGGGACGCATAATCATACCGGCACCGCCTCCGCACGGAGTATCATCCACCGAGCCGTGCTTATCAAAGGCATAATCACGAATATTCACGGTTTCAAGCTGCCAAATTCCTTCATTAAGGGCTTTTCCGGTTAAAGAATATCCCAAAAACCCCGGAAATATTTCCGGAAATATAGTCAGAATTTTAGCCTTGAATGCCATCTTCCGCCTCATCGTCCGCTGCATAAATCATCGTTACCGACGAAACCGTCACATAGCCTTGAGCAATATTTATCTCCGGCACATACTGCTTTGTAAACGGCAGCATTTCTGTTTCTTTTTGCCCGTCAAGTTTCAATTCTATGATATCACCGGCGCCAAAATTATAAAATCCTGCCACCTTACCGATAATTTTGTCAGGAGTTTTCAAACACACTTGCAAACCTATTAAATCTTGCAGGTAGTATTCTTCCTCACCAAGTTCCGGTAATTTATCGCGGCAGACATAAAATTCCGTGCCTATCAAAGCTTCCGCCTCGTTTCTGGTATCAATTCCTTTTATCTTAACGCGCACATTCGCATTTGCCGAAGATTTTCCCGTAACTTTGATTGAAAAGGTACGGCTGGCATCTTCATTTTCGACATCGCCCAGTTTTTTCCAATCCGCCGGATTGGAATTTAGCGGCTGAACCTTAACTTCACCCTTAATACCGTGCGCCGCCACAATTTTTCCGATGCAAACCTTCTTTTCCATATTCAAAGTCTTTCAGGCTCAAAATAACTTGCTTAATTTTTATATTACCGAAATTATTCGGCAGAAGCTTCCGAAGCAGCTTTAGCGGCTTCTTCTTTAGCTTTCATTCTTTCCAAAGCTTTGGCTTTAGGAGCAGATTTTTTCGGCTGTTCGCGAGTTGCCGGAGCAGCGCATAAACCTAAATTGGAGAACAATTTCTGCAATCTTTCGGTAGGTTGAGCACCTTTAGACAACCAAGCTTTAACCTTTTCCTGATCCAAAACCAATCTTTGTTCGTTATCTTGAGGCAACAACGGATTGTATGCACCCAATTTTTCAATATATCTGCCGTCGCGAGGGGATCTGGAATCGGCCGCTACAATATGATAATACGGACGTTTTTTTGAACCACCGCGAGACAATCTGATACGTACTGACATTTTTTATTCCTTTCCATAAATTAAAACGGAAATCGTTTGTTAAGCCCGCCGGACATTTTACCAAACGGATTCCCTTTAAACATTTTAGACATTGCCGACATTGAGCCGAACCTGCCCATTTTTTTCATCATTGTTGACATCTGCTCAAAAGATTTAAGCAAAACATTAACATCGTGAACTTCCACTCCGGCGCCTTGTGCGATTCTTCTCTTGCGAGAAGCCTTTATAATATCAGGATTTGCTCTTTCTTTCTTAGTCATTGAAAGAATAATCGCCTCCTGTTTTTTCATCAGATTGTCGCACACACCGGATTCTTCAATCTGAGATTTAAATTTAGACATTCCCGGAAGCATTCCCAAAATACTCCCCATACTGCCTATTTTTTGCATCTGACGCATTTGATTTAACATATCGTTCAAATCAAATGATCCTTTCATCATTTTATTTGCCATTTTTTCGGCTTCTTCGCGGTCAACATTTTCAATTGCTTTTTCCACCAAAGAAACCACATCGCCCTGCCCCAAAATGCGACCGGCGATTCTGTCGGCGTGAAATTCTTCTATATCATCGAGCTTTTCACCCGTTCCCAAGAATTTGATTGCGGCTCCCGACACCATTTTCATCGAAAGTGCGGCACCTACTCTGGAAGTACCGTCCAATCTGGTTAACACCAAACCGGTTACGCCGATTTTATCATTAAATTCGCGCGCTACATTGCAGGCTTCCTGACCGATTAAGGCATCGGCAACCAACAACGTCTCGGTCGGATTCGCCAACTTTTTGACTTCCGCCACTTCATCCATCAGTACTTCATCTATCTGCAAACGACCGGCAGTATCCAAAATAAGCAAATCATAAACGCCGATTTTAGCCTCCGATAAAGCTCTTTTGGTTATTTCCAAAGGCTTTTGCCCCGCAACTGTCGGCAACACGTCAACTTCAATTTGCTTACCGAGATGAGCCAACTGTTCTTGTGCCGCCGGACGATAAATATCCAGCGAAGCCAATAAAATGCGCTTATTTTTTTTCAGTTTCTTGGCAATTTTGGCTGCCGTTGTGGTTTTACCCGAACCTTGCAAACCGACAAGCATCATACAAACCGGAGCCGGAGCGTTAAAATTAAGTTCGGTATCCTCGGCACCCAAAAGTTTTACCAGTTCATCGTGAACAATTTTTATCACCATTTGTCCCGGCTGAACTGACTTAACAACTTTTTCGCCTAAGGCTTCGAGCTTAACTTTAGCAATAAAATCTTTAACCACCGATAACGAAACATCGGCTTCAAGCAAGGCAATACGAATCTCGCGCATTGCATCGTCAATATCTTTTTCAGATAACACACCTCGGGATGTTATCTTGGAAAAAGCCTTGCTTAATTTATCGGTCAAACTTTCAAACATTAAAGTTCTATTCCCTAAAGTTAATATAAACCAACAATCGTCAGTGGGCGAAACATCGCTGACTGACGGACTCCTCAGAGCTTAATTTTTACAATCCTTTCTGGGGTAAAAATCCTCTAAATTCACCCGCTTTATATAAAAAAATTTCAAGCTTGTCAACATTTAATTATTTGCCCGATACAACAAAATCAATACCACTTTATAACTATCAGGCTTGCAAAATAAAAAACAGAACATATATCGCCTCGGAAAAGGAGGATTTATTATGCAAGACAAAAGATGCAGTATATGGCACTTGGTTGCCGGTTTAATTATGTTGTTTTTGGGAGTACTGGTGTTGGCAAACCCGATGTCATCGCTGTTGGCGATAGCTTTTTATTTAGGATTGGTATTATTTCTGCTCGGCTGCGGATATGTCACGTTTTCCTTAAGCCAATACTCAGGCTGGTATATGGTCGTCGGTCTGTTTGACATTTTCATCGGGCTGATATTTATGACTAATCTCGGTTTAACCGTAGAAACTCTGCCGATATTTTTTGCTCTGTGGATTTTGGCATCAGGCGCCATTCAGATATCCGGCAGTTTTGAAATTCGCAAACTCGGTATGCCTTGGGGCTGGACACTTGCCAGCGGAGTTATCGGCGTTATTTTGGCATACTTTATATTAACTTCAAGAGCTTTCGGTGATTGGGCATTGGTTTTAACTGTAGGAACTTACGTCATCGCTTACGGAATAATCAGTATTGCCGAATATTTTTATTTCAGACATTACTGCCAATTAAGCGGACAAAAAGAATAAGCTGAAAGCCGGATTCTTCAATCCGGCTTTTATTCTGTAAATTAATCAATAATTACTTTCACCTGTTTACCGTAAAAGTCCATAAGTTTACGCAAAGAACCGTATTTCATAAATTTGCCGAGTTCCATACCATCAATGATTTTGCTTGGAACACCGGTGCTTGAGGCAACATTATTTATGTACAAATGTTTTTCGTGACGAGCCTGCCATAATGCCTGCCCGATTTCTGATTTTGTTTGTTTATCAAATAAATAGCTTTTTACCATAGTTTCAAACTCCCTGATTTGTTAAATAAAACAAAAACCACCTCAAATCTCTTCAAGGTGGGGAGTTCGTAACTGCCAGTGAACAGTCCGATGTATTCAATATATTCCATCAGCTCCCCATTAGAGGAGTTAATTTTCACCGGTGGAGCTACGACACTCCGCAGACAACCTCTCGCCTGCAAAGGTTATATTAAATAAATTACATTAAATTGCAAGTTGTTTTTAGCAATCGCAGCTGAAACTATCCCTTAAATCCGATTGCCACCACGTAAGTTTCAACCGAATCTTGTCTGCTGGCATCCGGTTTATGATGAACAACTTTGGTAAAATGTTTTTTCATATCATTAAGCAACTCGCCTTCGGTACCGCCCTGAAAAACTTTAGCAATAAATATTCCGCCTTCGGCTAAAATTTCTTTGGCAAATTCGTATGCCGCTTCCACCAAAGCAATAGTGCGCAAATGGTCTATATTCTGTACACCGGTAGTATTAGCCGCCATATCGCTCATCACCACATCGGCCGGACCGTGCAGCAAAGATTTGATTTTATCCGGCGCATCCGCACTCGTAAAATCCTGTTGCAATAAAACCGCTCCCTCTATCGGTTCGGTAGGCAGCAAGTCCATTCCGACGATTTCTCCGCAGCCTTTGTTATGCGCCGCAGCAATTTGCGTCCATCCGCCCGGCGCGCACCCTAAATCGACAATTCGCTTACCTCGTCCCAAAAAATGAAATTTTTCATCCAACTGTATAAGCTTAAATGCCGCTCTTGAACGGTACCCCAATCTCTGCGCTTCCGCCACATACGGATCATTCAATTGCCGCTGCAGCCACCTGTTTGACGAAACGGTATTATACTTGGCATTTTTCACCCTAACAGTCAGCATTTTACGACCGCGAACCTGTTTTGCCGATTTCGTTAATTTTGCCATTTTTTCACCAAATCGTTAATCATTGCCTCCTGCGCTCCTTTAAGCGAGGCAGTCAAGACCTTTATTTGCAAATCATCATATATAGTTTTGAAAATCACGCAAGCCGCCTGAAAAATTGCCGCTCTGTTTTCACCTATATACGGACTTTCAGCAGCTTGTGTGAAATTCATTCTTTGAATTTTTGTAATCTGTTTATCAAGTTGCTCAATAGTTTCGGATACCCCGTCGACATTGTAGCGATTATATTCTCCCAAATCACGCGACATACTGACCAAACGCAAAGGCGTGCTTGACGTTGCCATAAATTCGCACTTTTCGCGATATTTTTCCAGATTTGATTTTTGCAAAAAATCCTTTGTATATTTTCTTACTTCATTTGCCAATATTGAAGCTTTTTCTTCATCATATTCCAACAAATCAAATGCTTCCGTTGCATTACGCGCCCCCCACGGTATTGATACCGTATAAATTATTTCCGGATTGTCATTATTCGTTGCCAGAGTTATCTCGGTAGAACCTCCTCCCAAATCATAAACCACAACATATTCTTTATCGGCATTGGCATTCAGCCTCGCACCTTTAACATTCAACAGAGCTTCTTCTTTGGCGTCTATTATATCAAGACGAATTCCGCAAAGCTCTTCCACCGCTCTGATAAATTCCTCCCCGTTCTTTGCCATTCTGCAAGATGCCGTGGCGATTGCCCTGTATTTTATAACTCCATACTCTCTCATTATATCGGCATATTCTGCCAAACATTTCAATCCGCGCTCTATTGCCGCATCAGTGAATTTTCCGTTTGTGTGCAATCCCTCACCAAGTTTGGTGGTTACGGTTTTTCTGAAAATTACAAAACCATTCAGATTGGTAACCATAAGCCGACAGGAATTAGTTCCCAAATCAATGGCCGCCAGATTTCCTTTCGCCATATTTTTTTCCTTTCCTGAATATCCGACGGCGTTTACCGTCTTTATGGAAATAATTGTTTTTCTGATGATGCATCATATCAAGTAATATACCTTCGCGAATACCGCGGTCGGCAATGGTAATTTCCGATACCGGCCAAAAGGTCGTAAGTGCCTCTATAATTGTGCAACCGGCTATAGTCAAATCGGCTTTTTGCTTACCTATGCAAGAATGACGGCATCTGCCTTCGTAGCCCAATTTTTTGATTTTTGATATGACTTTGTTTACCTCATCTCCGGACATAGCCAATCCATCGACGGCTGCTCTGTTATATCGCGGCAAATTTAAATGCACCGCTCCTAAAACCGTTACCGTTCCCGAAGTGCCTATTATTTGAATTTCTTGTTTGCCTATCGCCTCGCTGATATTGTATTTATCTTCAAATTCCTGCAGAATCTTCTGTGTTCTTTCTACAATCGTATTATAGGCTAAATTAGTCATATCTTTACCCGGAAAGGCTTCCGATACCGTAACAACGCCGTAAGGCAGCGATACAAACCCTTCTATAAATGTTCTTCCGCTGTCGGTAATGCGCGCCAATGAAATTTCGGTAGAACCTCCGCCTATATCAAAAACCAATGCCCTCTTAATCATACGATTCAAAAGCGGCATACAACCGACAACCGCCAACCGTGCCTCCTCTTTGGAAGATATAACTTCCATATTCAATCCGGTATCTCTTGCCACCGCTTGTTCAAATTCTTTGCAGTTTAAGGCTCTGCGACAAGCGGCTGTTGCTACAAAACGCATTCTTATCATCGGAGAATACTCGTCTATTATACCGCGGCAAACTTTTAAAGCCGATATTGTACGCCTTATTGCCGTTTTAGAAAGCATATTACCGTTAATTATCCCTTCGCCCAATCGGGTTACTCTGGAAAAAGTTTCCGCCACGTGGAAAGAACTGGGAGTAGGTTCCGCTATAACCAAACGACAGGAATTGGTTCCCAAATCAATCGCGGCATAATACCCGTTGTTTTGGTTTTGCCCGCTTTTAACTTCAGAACCGCCGCGCCATTTCGGCATTTTCTTTGCAGACCTTTTTTCCTCCACCTCTTATAAATCTCCGTACACTTTGTTTCTGATTTGTTTACGAAGCTCGTCTATACAAATCATCGAACCGCTGTTTTTATCTTTAAAATACCAATATTCCCAGCCGTTACAGGCTGCGGCATTTTGCGCGGCAGCACCAACCTGATGAATAGACCCCTCGCATTCCGAACCTTTTACCGAACCGTCAGAGCGAATTATGGCAAAATGTTTTCCCTTTGCATCGCTCAACATATCACCGGGCTGTAACATTCCGTATTCCAAAACACTGCCAAACGGTATGCGCGGCATTTTTTTCTTTACCGTATATTCGGCAGCTTCGACCGACATCGGTTCAATATGCTCTATTCTTTTTTTAGCACCTTCAACATAACTTGCATCACGTTCAATACCTATAAAATGGCGCCCCATCTTTTTTGCCACCGCTCCTGTTGTTCCCGTTCCGAAAAACGGGTCAAGTACAACATCTCCAACCTTTGTCGAAGCAAGCAACACTCTATACAATAAAGCTTCCGGTTTCTGCGTAGGATGCAATTTTTCTCCGTTGTCATTTTTCAGACGCTCTTTACCGGTGCAAATCGGAATTTCCCAAATACTGCGCATTTGCGTATCGTCATTCAAGGCTTTCATTGCCTCATAATTAAATGTATATTTCGCTTTCGGATTTTTCACCGCCCAAATCATTGTTTCGTGAGCATTGGTAAAACGTGTGCCTTTGAAATTAGGCATCGGATTTGTCTTATTCCACACCACATCGTTTAAAATCCAAAACCCGAGATTTTGCAAAATATATCCGACTCTGAAAATATTATGATACGAACCTATAACCCAAATACTGCCGTCTTCTTTTAAAATACGTCTTGCCGCCGCAAGCCATTTTTGCGTATACTCATCGTAAGCGGTTAAACTTTCAAAACTGTCCCACTCTTCATTAACACCGTTCACCACCGAATTATCAGGTCTGAGCAATGTTTCACCCAGCTGCATATTATACGGCGGATCTGCAAAAATCACGTCCACCGAATTTTCCGGCAGACTATTCATTACATCTATACTGTCTGCATTAATAACAGTATCCTTAACATCTTTTAAATCCATTATTTTTCATCCATTCATTACTACCAAGATAAAGTCATAAAGTTATAATTTTATTAATAATTAAATAAAAATATGCCTCAACACCATACCTGCAATAATCGAAATTCACGAAATTACGGATATTGTTTAAACATTCTGTTAAGCTCTTTTTCTCGAGAAGAAAGCAACAATAATTCATCTGAAGATATTTTTTGCGCTTTTATACGTTTTTTCTGCAAATTAATCATCTGCAAAGCCACACTGTCCTCGCGATCCTGCAAATGTTTGATTATACTCTCGGCCTCGCGGCGAACCTTTATTTCATTCAAAAGATGCAGCAAACGGGAACGAACATAAAAAAATCTTTCGGCATCCCAATGACGATATACAAACCATATACGCATTTTCCAAGTTAAAACATCGGACACCTTTGACTTTGATAAGTCAATATCATCAAGCAAGCCCAGCTCGTTAAATTCCGGCCATCTTTTGGTAAATTCATCTAATTCCGCAGCCGAAATCTGCGGTCTGTAATGACTGCGTTTTTCAGCCATAATTCCGCCGGCACGATGCCAAGTGGTTTCCACTACCTGACATTTGGCTACTGCCACAATGGCTAAAATACAAAATCCCAATGTCAAATAATGCCTGACATTCTGCTTTACCATCGCAAGGCCTCCGCGTAATAGTCAATATTCAACCCGTAACTTCCGGACAAGTCCTCCAATTGTTGCTCAACGTTATATCCCATCTGATGTACTCCGTTGGTAAGCAATAAACTTTTAACCCCGAAGTTATTTGCCATCCGCATATCGGTAGACATACAATCGCCGACAACCAAACATCTTTCTTTAGTAAAGGCTGGCATACCTTCAACCAGATACGAAGCAATTTTCACATCAGGTTTACCAAACGGTATAACTTGTTTTCCCCCCATTATGGCATAACGTTCCGCCACGGCTCCCACACCGGAAACAACTCCTTTGGAGCCGACCAATGATGTATTATTACCGATACATAACATCGGCAGATTTAAATGCAATGCCTGTTCCAAAACCGGCATAACCGCATCCTCGTCCAACCCCTCGTAATCGGTTTGCGCCAGTATAAAATCTGCCATCACGATGCTGTCTGCTTTTTCATATCTCAAGCCGTGCATAATGCTTGAATCCGAACCTGCCAAATTATAGTACGATCGTCCCAAACCGTGATTGTTTCTCAAATAAAAATGCGCAACTTCTCCGGCTGTAATCATTGCATAAAAAATATTCATCGGAACGTCATTGCGTTTCAGTAAATAATACAAATCCTTAACTCGCAAGGCTGAGTTTGACGCCAATGCTATTTTTTTACCGCTTTGATAAAACTTTATCAGCGTCTGCAAACTTTCGGCATCAACTTTATTACCAAACATAAAAACACCGTTGACACCGCAGATAACGCTGTCAAACTCATCTTTTATCCTCGATATATATTTCAGTTTCTGACTCATTTAAACTAACCGGAATACCCCAATCATTCGGTCATTTTATCGTCAATTGGTAAATATTTGGATAAAATTTAAAAAAAATACCGCAAACTGAAAAGCGGGACTGATAAAATCCCGCCTTATTAATTTTTTTATTTTAGAAAAACACACTCAATCTGAGTGAAAACACTGTTCCGTAATCGGACTTTTCATTAAGCGCAGGGTTGATATAAAATTGCAAATCCGGAGTCAGAGTGGCCCACTTGGAAACACCCCACGCCCAATAAGCTTCCATAACGTGTTCACCGCTGTTTGCCAGTTCACTTCCCACCGCTTTTGCGCTGATATCATTGTAAGAGTAAGCCAAACCTATCTGGTCTAAACTGTTGCGATTAAACGGATTGTTATAAACCATTCCTGCCACATACGAATTTTTAATGGGTACCACGCTTCCGCTAACCCCGTTGATTCGACCGAATAATGCCAATTTTTCTCCGATATTTTGCTGTGCATTAAATGACCACCCGTTCGTGGTTTGCGGCTGTTCCTTAACGTTCGGTTGATTATACAACATTATTGAATATTGCCCGCTGCCCAATCTTTTTATTTGCGGATTATACCCGATTTGCGCAAATGTCGCAAAATGTTTATCGTTTAAATGATTAAATCTTATGCTCGGAGCTTCAATATTGGTTGCATCTTGAAAGCCTGCCGTAAAATTCCAATTTTCGGGAGTTGCCTGAATATAAGCACCCAATCCGGCATCTGCGTACGTGGCACTGCCGTTCTGCGATAATGAATAATTTATAAAATTGACTTGTTGATTACTGTCATAATCCGTACCGTCAAAATTATATAAACTGTATTGTCCTGCCCCCAAAATCAACCAATTATACTGATGCGGCAACTGATAGGTATAATAAAGTGCGGCAAATTCCTGTTCATTGGAGGTAAAATCATTAATCGACGTAGCCATACCGGTGCGATTCTGTATATCATTGGCATTATGATTACCGTAAAAAATGCTGTAATACGAAGCATTCAGAACCCCTGTTCCGTAGTGATTATCAAAAGTCGTCCACGTTACACTCGGAGCCAAATATGATTGCACCGCATTATATTTTCCGCCCGGTGAAGCGTGCTGTCCCATCAATGAATAATCCAAGTTATATTCGATACCGTATTTATCATTCAGCATATTTTTAAAATTTATATAATTATTTTCTATAGCACCGGCATAACTCGGCATTGCGTAATAAACCATTCCCCAAACAGTTCCGACAATTAAAAATTTTTTCATCATTTTACCCTTTCTTTTTACTAATCGGGTATATATGCACTGTTTTAACAAAAAAAAGGGGCATATCGTATGCCCCATTACAACTGTTAACCGTAATTTATTTTCGATTGGCTTTAACGTATGCCATTGCCGAATGTTCGTCACAATATGTTTGTCCGGCGCGAACTTTCTTACCGCAAAAACCGAAATCATCATCACGCGGATCACCTACCGGCCAACGGCAAGTATGGCTGTCAAGATCTACCAATTTAACTCTGCCGTTGCCGCTGACAGAATTTACAATTTCTGTTTCCTTAATATTTTCTTCAACAGGCAACTCATCGGTACTTTCCGTTTCAATGATTATTTCTTCTTGAACCGTTGCCTGATTTTGCTCAACTTCTTCATCTTTAGTTTTAATCGGAGACGGTCTGGCCTTCAGGCACAAACGATGTACTTTACCGACTATTGCATTTTTGGTAACCCCCAATTTCTTGGCAATTTCGCTGGCCGTCAAACCTTTATCCCAAAGTCTGCGTAATTCTTCAACACTCTCATCTGTCCAACCCATATTATCCTCCTATGGAACTTTAGTCAGTTTATACATAATTATTTAATGCCTGTCCAGTAATAATTTAGTCCTTTATTAATTTTTTTTTATGGATTAATATGTACCTTGTAATCAGGAGAGTATTATGAAAAAAATTTTATATTTGCTGTTTTTGCTTTTGTCGGCGTTTCCGGCGCACGCGCAACTTAAAAATTACATTCATATTTATGATGTGGATTTACAAGAAAAGATTCCTTACTTATGGCGCGTACACGAGGATTTTAAAAGAGATACCGCTCTCTACGACCGCAAATATGATTATCGTTGGCGCATACCGACTGTATTTAATTCCGATTTCAGGCAAAAAATCAAAACTTTCGGCTCGGTGGAAAAACGTTTTAACAATCCCGACGAAGAGGCAATTTTGCAGGATTTAAAACGTATGCCTAAGGCATTTTATCCGTACATCGGACCTATGTTGCACAATATGCGCGGATTATCAGGAAAAATTTTGGATTTACCGGGGATCAAAGAAACCAAAAACAAATTTCCGGAAAAAATCGCTTCCCGTTTGCAAAACATTCCTAATTTGGAATATGTTTCTCCCGAATTATATATCTATTTAAGCCCGCAATTTTGGGGAGAAGATTTGAACACTCTGGAATTTCCCAAAGAATTAACAGAGCAAGAAGAAGAACTGCCTAATATCCGCATTAATCCGGAATTTATCCGCCACGTAACCGCAAAAGTAAACTTGAGCGACTATTATCCGGGAGCAACCCCAAAAGCGCCGAGTTTAGGATTGCGTCACTTTATCGCCGATAAAAATACTCCGCTTTCCGGTGCTGATGTACAAGCATTTTTAAACACTTTTGACGGTTTGGAAAAATTCAGAAAAACTAAAGATAATGAACTTAAATTAATTATGATTGATTCTTTGATAAATTATTGGGATGAAAAAAACGGAACGGACAGACAGGTATCTTTCTTAAAAGGAGTAGTCAATCCGTGCCAAACCATAGCGCGGAAGATAAAATGGAGCAGTTTACGCTCGCAATTTCAGGATGCTATCGGCGGAGAGGCCTTTGGCATTGATGATTGGGCTTACACTTGTGATAAGGTTATGAAAGCTTATCGCGTATTAACAATGAAACAGGCTCACATATCCATTATAAATGCTTTAAGAAAAGGCTATCCGTATACTCAATTGGATAAATTGGATTTCACTCCCGAAGAGAGACAGCGTCAACGCTACTTTTTAGAGGCAACGCTTCATCTTTACGACAGCACGCCTAACGATGTTGCCGCCGTCAGACCGTTTTATCGCCAAATTACCGATAAGCTGTTAAAAATAGATTATCTGTATGTTGGTACTCCGTTTATAATGCCTTAGTATTCAACATAAAAATTCAAAATTTTTATTTCATTTTTTGCTGTAAAGCCGAAAGTATTTGCTTGGAAACTTTGGTTATCGGTGTAGTGGATATTTTACCGCCTTCCGCGATAATATTAATTGCCTCTTCCAAAGATACAACATAACCGGCTGTATGACACAATTCAAATAATTTATGGCAATCTCTTCTGGTTTCTCCTATTTCATTACCGGTATATACCACACTGGGGATACCGAGCGCGGCAACATCGGAAGTATACGAAAAACTGTCGTGTGTGTTAACCACAAAATCACAAACATCAAGTATTGCCGGATAAATATTGCCATATTTGGAGTACTGTTCGGAAAGAGCTTCGGCATAGATACCGCTGTAAAACCGAAAATTCGATTTTTCTTCCTCGTTTTTTGCAATATTTTTGCTGTTAAAAAACAAGATTTCATTATCTTGCAGATACTGTTGAAAAAAATAATCGGTAACTTCGTTAGGAGTGCGAGGACTATTCGCAATTACTACCGCATAGCCGTTATTTCTAAAAAACCGCGCCGCCTGCATAATTTTTTCGGCATCTTGCAACGTAAATTTAATCACATTATCGGCAGTTTTTCCGCCTACCGAAAACAGTACAACGGGCTTTGAAGCAATTTTCGCCAAAAATGATTTAATCACATCGTTTTTCCGCGCCGCTAATTTTATTTGCATTCCTGATAAATCTGACGGAACTCCCAAAGTAAGAATAACACGCCTACGCAATTCTTTATCTGTTTGCAACCGTTTTTCATCAGCTTCGGAAAGTTGATGAGCTCCAACGTGGATAAAATCCACATCGCGATAAGGATATAAATTGCTGGCTATAACCAAAGTCTTAATGTTAATATTATATTTTCGAAAACTTTTTTTTATCAATTCCGACACAATATCGGCATCAATATTTTCTTGATTTACTCGGCTTTGATCAATAGGAAGCACTGCAATATCCGGAACAATTTGTTGTTTCATACATTCGGAAACACGAGCCTGAATTGCCTTTTCAAGTTGTTGTTTATTAAAGCATTGTAAATTGAGAAATTTTCCGTCAATACTTTTCCACAGCAAAGTTTCAGCCGAAATAAAACGATTATGAAAATTACTGGTACTTTGTTGCGCCTGCACAATTAAGCCGCGGATTTGATTTGATGTTCCGCGCATAACGGTATCGATTCCGATAATATTCATATAATTCTCCTAATCGTACAGGATAAAATTCGCGCTGATGGTAACAACTTTACGCTTCCAAATCAAGCAAAAATTAAAAAATGTTACGACAAATTTAAAACGGAACAGTTAGAGTAACAAAAAAGTCGTTAAAACAAGGAGAAAGATTTATCACGATATGACACAAACATTCTACCTGAAATAGTAATTTTAAGAGAGATTTTCTTACGAGCTGGC
>JAFUSH010000063.1 GCA_017471705.1 Alphaproteobacteria bacterium
AGTGGGACGGCCTATAATAAGGAGAGTTAAACCAGCAAGAGCAACAGGAGAACGCAAGACGCGGAGGCTTAATCTCTTAATCAGACCGACTACAGCCGAGCAGCTTGAAGAATTAGCATATAACAGCGGGCAGAGCTTGAATGATTTAATTAATGATGTATGCGAAGCGTATTTATCTAAACTGGGAAAATAAAAGAATTGCCGGAGACTTAATACAGCTCCGGCGTTTGTATTCTTGCGGCAGTCACTCAGATTTAGCAGAATGCTAATTAGCGGACAGTGGCAGGATTGATTTTATAGCCTCTCCTAAACTTGCGGGCGCAGCTTGCGGCTCTTCTGTTGCTTCTGTTATTTTTACATCATAAACACGAGAAACTGAAATCATAATACCACGGACTAAATTAGTCACCAATCGCGTATCTTTAATCGTAAATTCTTCAAAATCATATTCCGCTTTATTGTTGTCCCCACCGTTTTGTTCTAAAAGCCTTTCAAAAATAAAATCGAAATAGTTTTTATCGTTAAATTGAACAGCATTAAGCATTGATAATAAATTAAAGTTTTCGGCGGCGCGTTGGTAAAATTCAGGAGACCCCAGCAGTCTATTTACTAATTCACGCACGCGCTCATCTTGACACTGCTTTAATAGCCGTATAGCGTCACCAGATAGCCCTAAATCTTGATGCTCCTTCTTGTCTTGAGGCTCAACACCAGTCAGCAAATAGTCACAGGTTACGCCGAAATAGTCAGCAAGCTTTATTAAGAGTTCATAACTTGGGCGTGAATTCCCCAGACAGTAAGAAGATATAGTTTGCTTTGACATACCAACTTTATCTGCTAATTTTTTTAACGTCAATCCATGCTCTTGCATTAGATTTTTCAAGACACCAGAAAATGCTAATTCTTTATCTTTGCTCATTATCAGCTGCTCCCCCTATAGTCAGAGATTATGAGACTAATTATATACCGTCTCTCAAGTCTTGACAAGACTTTAAATATGCTTTAAGATAATAAACAGCCCCCGTCTGGATAGTTGGGGAACTGACAGACAGAGGGCGCAAGATTTTGCGGAAAAATTTAAACAGTAACTAAATTTATCCTGTTTTGATTATACCGCCGAATTTTTGAAAATTGAATAGGAGGCACGATTTTTGATGAAACGGGAGTATTTACGTTCAAAGGAAGTCGCCGAGAAATTAGGATTAGCAGTCGGCACAATTTTTAGAATGGCCAGACGTGGCCAGTTTCCGAGCGGGGTTAAGTTTGGACGAGCCCGCCGTTGGAATGAGGATGAAATCAACGCATGGGCAGCAGCTCAGAGTGAGGGGGCATAATATGAACCTTAATACTATGAAGCTTGATGATATTGCAAAATTGGCCTATCTCGTTGAGAATGAGGGCTATTTTACAGCGCGCATTATCGACGAAAAGACAGGTATTGCGATGACAGGGAAAAGCGGTTGTTTCATAGCGATACACGCTCAGGCTCTTAAAAAGCTATTGGACAAACAATCGGGCGAGTACTTTATGTTAGCTGTAGAGTTCAACGATAATCAAGAGCAAGCCAGCGCGGAGGCAAATAATGAGCCGACAACTTTTGACATTAACCGAACTTGCAAGCATTCTTAACTGTTCACGCAGCGGAATATATTACTATACTACCCTTCCGCCAGTCTATACAAGCTCACGCGGGAAGTTTTGGAGTGCCGACGAAATTCGAATTTGGATGTATGGTCATCTTAGTGATTTTCAGATGGAAGGGCCTTTAGCACGCTTAAAACGCTTGACGGGAGATTAAATAGCCATGGCGATATTATGGATATTTATTTCAACGCGAGGCCGTCAAGCGCAGGCTGTATATCAGGGATAAGCTAATGACTATCGGCATTGCTGTTTTAATATTCTTAGATTTAGTTGCGAATAATCTCGAGCCTGTAGCCTTGGCCGCAGGCTCAGATGATTTATTCAAGATGATGAAGGAGTTCAAGAAATGCGGGAAAATCCTGTTATAATAAAAACGCGCGGCCTACTCCTAAAATCCATCAGGACAGTAAGCCGCTCAAGACGCAAATTAATTATATCAAATTTGCGTCAATTTTGCTATAGACGAAAGGAGATATAATTATTAATGGATAGAGAACGCGCAAAAATCGAGCTTAAGACGTATTTAAAAGAATACTTAGAAACTAAGCACGGTATCGACACAAGCAAAAATTTTCGCTGTTTAAGTCCGCAGCATGAAGATAAACACCCGAGTATGGGCTTTGACGCGGCGCATAATCAAGCACACTGCTTTTCTTGCAATGAGAACTACGATATTCTGGAGTTGATACAGCAGGATTATAATTGTGACTTCAACAAGGCTTTAAAAATCGGTTGCGAGATGTATCATATTCCGCTTGATGAGCAGGCGGCCACCGGCACGGCTCAAACTAACTCAGCTCCTGTAAGGGATAATACAGGCAAGCAGTCGAAGGGAAAGCCGTCACTTGAGGATTTAAAGCGTGCATTTGACGAAGCAAGGCAGGCTAACAATGACCATCCCTATTTAAAGGCCAAGCAGGTTAGGACTGATAAGACGCTGAAAGTAAATCAGAAAGGCGAACTGCTTATCGATTTATACGACGTGGACGGCAATTTCAAAGGTTATCAGCGCATAGCAGACAAGCCGACGAAGAAGACCGACAAGGATACCGGCAGGGAAGTTGAAAAATGGGAAAAACGGCAAGCTTTCGGCACAGTTCAGACCGGAACATTCCACGTTATCGGCGGCTATGAATTGACGTCACGCGACATAATCATATTATGCGAGGGGTACGCGACGGCTTTTAGCGTTTGGGAGTGCATAAGAGATAAAGCCCGCATTGTCTTTGCTCTTAATTGCGGGAATTTATCTGAGGTTACGCGGGCTATTCATAATAAATACGGCATCAAGCCCTTTATCGCAGCTGATATTGACAAGGATGGACGCGAGGCAGCCGCAAAGTGCCGTGAAGATATATGCAGCGGCCATGTTTTACCGCCGTTTAATAAGTCTGATATTGACGCAGGTTATACCGACTGGAACGAGTATTTTACGAAATACGGGCAAGATGAAACGACAGCGGCGCTGATGGACAAGCTCAACAAGCCGGAACTTTTGCCTATAGATAGAGAAGAACAGCCCGAGAGCGCCGAGACTGAACTTGACATAAACGATTATTATATTGAATTTGGAGAGCGTAAGAACGTCAAACAAATTGATATGATCGGCGGCTTGTTTCCACGAGGTAAGATAAGCGCATTAATTGCGCCCCCTGGAACTGGTAAAACATGGTTTATTTTATATCTCTCAATGTATTTTTCACGCGGCGGTGGCTTAGAAGAGCCGTTATTATCTCGTTTTCCAATTAATCGGCCTTATAAGAGCATGATTTTATCAGGCGAAGGCGGCTATGATGAACTAATCGGACGCAGCGATAACACAGGCTGGAGATATGACCGCCAATATTTAGGCGTTGTTGATTTGAACGAACTCATAGAAAATGATGTTCTATTGTCATTGACGCAAGAAAAAGGCCGCCGTAACCTTGAGCGGCTTATCGATAAGCGGCAGCCTGATATTATTTTCTTTGATAGCTTAATGGCTTTCTCAGATTATGATGAAAACAAGTCAAAAGAAATGGGGGAGCTTATGAAGTATCTGATGCAGACAGCCCGCATAAATGATATTGCCGTTGTACCAGTCCATCACACCCGCAAGCGCAAGCTGAACGAACAGAAAGCAGCTCAGATTATGGACGAGATGATAGGCAGCAGCATGATGCAGCGTTACACGCGGCGCATTATCGGCTTGCAGCCTAAAGGGCAGATGATAGTTGAAGAAGTTACAGGCGACGAGCCGGTTATTGTACGCGATTTGAAAAACAATCTCACGAAGAAATTTAAGCCGTTCACATTCTGCATTGCGACAGATGAAGATACGAACAAGCTGGACATGGAATTTGAATTTGAGCCGGATTTGACGTTCAAAGCCCCCGATAAGAAGAGCGAGATTTTGCATTATATCCAAGAGCATTACGAAGAGGGCGACGATCGTTTCACGCGCGCTGATTTGGAACAGGTGTTCACTGCAAAATCCACTTTACAAAGGATACTCAAGGAATTAGTAGAGACGGGGAAATTGGGGCGTTGCGGAACGACAAAAGACGCAGAATATTTTTTGCGGCCTGAAATAGAAGATTAATTTTTTCGCCTCATGAGGCAAAAAATTTTTGAGGCGATTTTTCAGTGAGCCGATAGCTGAAATTGGGAGAAAGCCCGCAGCTATCGGCTTTTGCTATTTTATGCGCACGGCAAAAAAAAATTTTCGCCTCATTTTTTAAAAAGTGATGAGGCGATGAGGCGATTCCGCATAAACACAGTCAGGAACTGCAAATAATCGCCTCAAAGTGGTGAGGTGATTTTGAGGCGATTATTTACAGTCAGGAACTGGATTTACAGATTTTATAAATCGGCTTGACAAGCTGATTTATGACAATGAAAAAACGCGGTGTTCATGCGGGTTAGCGCATTCTAAAAATCGCCTCAAAATCGCCTCAAACGCTATTTTTACAAACGCGGTGTTCATGCGGGTTAGCTGGGCGTAATAAAAATCGCCTCAAAATCGCCTCATAGCTTTGAGGCGAAAAAACGCGGTGTTCATGCGGGTTAGCTAAAAATCGCCTCAAAAAAATCATTTTTTTGCAAATTTTTGGAGAGGGAGAGAGGGAGATATATAATAATAATAATAATAATCTCTCTCTTCTCTCTCTCAACAACCCTCATTATCTCCTTATCAGCGCAACCTACCCACCGTAAACTCAGTTACGGCCAAGCTTTACGCGTATTCTACATCATAAACCCTGATTTTATCTATATCGGAGCGATGTTGTGCGATTAAGCCTCTCAGACGCTCTATAATCTACGCAGCCGGACGCGGCAAGGTAATTAGTAGGGCTTGATTAAAAAAATCGATTGTGAGGCGTTTTGAGCGGTCAGTATTTTTGAGCATGATATGCGAAACTGCTACCAGCGAGGCCGGATAGGAGAGCAGAGCCGCCGAGTTCATGCTGATATTTCCCTACAGGCAAGGCGAGGCCGTCAGTCAGTGAGGCAGGTATGAATTGAGCTATAGCTGATATGGCGTTGCAGGAGAGGCGGACGGGCTAACTGTTATTGAACTGTTACCAGATAAAACGCAGGATTTGAGAGCAGTCAATCCTGAAGAGCGCGTTGTGAAATTCAGGTTTTTTCAGGTTCTTAAATTTGATTTAAGCGGCAGGCAGGTTTTAATTTTCAACATTTTTCAACATGCAGAGGCGGCTATCAGCGAGGGCGGTCTGATAATCGGGCGCGTTGCAGGCGGTGCATTTCTATCTAAAGGCGATGATAAAGGGCGGTGGCGAGGGTTTATGAATTTAACTTCCGCAAATAATAATTTTTGGAAGTTCAATTAAAAATACCTTCAAATTCAGCTGTCACAAACGTTTATAGCAA
>JAFUSH010000001.1 GCA_017471705.1 Alphaproteobacteria bacterium
TAGCTCGTGCTAAGCCTAAAATGGTGGCTATTACCGCTGTTATGCGTAGAATTATCATTTGCTTAAACGCTAAATCTAAAAACTTTTGTGTATAACTTTTTCAACTGGATTGATGACAATATTATAGTCATTGCATTTTCGGCGAAAGTCCGAAAATCAAGCAATCTTCATTGTTGTTCTTCCCCTTGCAAGCAAGGGGATAAGAGGGGATAAAATACATCCGCATTGTTGCAAGAACGCACCATTATTGAAAACTAATCGGAAGACCCTCTGACGATTCCTGCGGAATCGAGGGGTGACATAGAAGAGTCATTCTCGGGTGAGCGTAGCGAGGTCAAAGAATGACAATATTATAGTCATTGCATTTTCGGCGAAAGTCCGAAAATCAAGCAATCTTCATTGTTGTTCTTCCCCTTGCAAGCAAGGGGATAAGAGGGGATAAAATATATCTGTATTATTGCAAGAACGCACCATTATTGAAAATTAATCGGAAGACCCTCTGACGATTCCTGCGGAATCGAGGGGTGACACCATTATTGCAGCCGCAATCGAGGGGGCTTTCCTTTAATAAATAAGGTGCAAAAGATAATATCGCGGTTGATTATTTATAAAGAGCCGTTATCATAAGGACTATGTTGGATTTGTTGGAAGAAAAAAAAGAATATACCGTCAGCGAGATTTCGTTTGCCATTAAGCAAATGGTAGAAACCTCGTTTTCTTATGTTCGCGTAAAGGGAGAAATTTTCGGAGCAAAGCGTGCCGATTCCGGTCATTGGTATTTGTCGCTGAAAGATGAGAACTCCTTGCTTTCTGCGGTTTGTTGGCGCGGTGTGGCAAATTCTTTGCCGGTCAAAATAGAAGATGGTATTGAAGTTATCGCAACCGGAAAAATTACCACTTATAACAGCCGTTCTTCGTATCAGTTGGTAATCGAAAAATTGGAAATCGCCGGCGAAGGAGCGCTTCTCAAGTTGTTAGAGGAGCGAAAACAACAATTTTTGAAAGAAGGCTTGTTTGATGCGGCGCACAAAAAGAAAATTCCGTATTTGCCGCAGACCATAGGTGTGGTAACAAGTCCGACGGGAGCTGTTATTCGTGATATTATACATCGTATTCGCGATAGGTTTCCCTGCCGGATAATCGTATGGCCGACTCCGGTACAAGGTGAGGGTGCCGCAAATAAAATTGCCGCAGCAATCAGGGGATTTAACGCTATCTCGAAAGAATCGGCGAATCGTCCCGATGTGTTGATTGTGGCACGCGGCGGAGGAAGTTTGGAAGATTTGTGGCCGTTTAATGAGGAAGTTGTTGTAAGGGCAGTTTATGATTCGGAAATCCCGCTGATTTCGGCTGTCGGACACGAAACCGATACAATGTTAATCGATTATGCTGCCGATGTGAGAGCGCCGACACCGACCGGAGCCGCCGAATTTGCCGTGCCGGTAAAAAATGAAATATATAACGGATTATTGACTTCTGATTTACGAATGAAAAATGCCGTATTGCGTTATTTTAACGAATATAAACAATATCTTGAAGGGTTGGCGCGCGGAATTCCGTCGCTTTCGCAAATCGTGCTGGAAAATCAGCAAAAAATTGATGATAGAAGCGAGCGTTTAAAATTGGCGTTTGCCAATTTGTTAAAAGATAAAAATAATTATCTGAAGTTGACGAATTTGAAACCTTTTTACATTAAAAATATTATAGAGGCGAAAACGGAAAATTTGAAAAATTTGGAGTTGCGTTTGGAATCGGTTTCGATTGATTCGGTTTTGAAAAGAGGGTTCGCGTGGGTTTCAGATGATAAATTTCAGACCATATATGATACCAACAGCGCCAAAAAATCACATCTTTTGCATATTCGCTTTTCTGACGGTATAGTTAAGGCAAAAGTGGCGGAGAGAAATTGTGCGGTTCAGGGCGATTTGTTTGATAATTTGTAGTCTGTTTGCGGCTTGCAAAGTTGAGGCGTTGGAGATTTGCGGTGAATTGAAACAAGGTGAACTGATTTTAATTAAAAATGCCGAGGCAAAAAAAATAGTTGTTTCCGATAATTTGAAAGATAGAGAATATAACGTTTATGATAACGGAACGGCGTTAATCGCTTTGCATAGAGATGTTCCGCAAAAAGTAGAATTGCGCGAATATCCGCTTACAGACGCCGCTACTTTTTATAATTTGCAGATTATTCCGGTTAAATGGGATATTCAAAGAGTAAATGGTGTGGCTCAGCATAAAGTCACTCCGGATAAAAGCCATCAAAAAGAAATAAATCGCGAGTTTAATGATGTTAATAAGGCACTTTCGACATATTCAAATCACGATTTTTGGCGGCAAGGATTCATTTTGCCCGTGGATGGCAGAATAAGCGGACAATTCGGTAATCAGCGCGTGTTTAACGGAGTGCCGAAAAATCCGCACAGCGGAACTGATATTGCGGCTCCGCAAGGCACGCCGGTGAAAGCTTCGGGAAGCGGAAAAGTGGTGTTGAGCGGTAAAAATTATTTTTATACCGGAAATTTGGTGATTATCAATCACGGAGCCGGATTGCAAACCATATATGCACACTTGCAGAAAGCAACGGTAAAAGAGGGCGATGAAGTAAAGCAAGGCGATATAATAGGTTTTGTAGGACAGACGGGAAGAGCTTCGGGAGCTCATCTGCATTGGGGGGCTTCGCTTAACGGTGTGCGTTTTCGTCCGCATTCTTTATTAAATATTAACGATAAGAGCTGTAAAAAAATCAACGGAAAATATATGGGGGAATAAATGTCGGAAATGCAGATTATATGGTTGTCGCTGTTACAGGGAATTACCGAATTTTTACCGGTTAGTTCATCCGGTCATTTGATTTTATTTGCAAAATTTACCGAATTTCCTGACCAAGGTGCGGCAATGGATATTGCTTTGCATATAGGTTCCATTTTCGCGGTAATGATTTATTTTGCTCCGACGCTTTGGGAAATGTTAAAAGGGTTGATTAAAACAAAATTTTTACCGAATATGAAAGTTGAAGGAACTCAATTGTTCTATTTGCTGATAGCGGCAACCGTGCCGGTTTTATGTTGCGGTGCCGCACTCAAATTTTATGGCACCGATTGGCTCAGAAGTACAAAGCTGATAGGTTGGAATATCTTGATATATGCCCTGATTCTGTGGTTGATGGATACTTGGGCGGTGACTGTACGCAAAATCGGTAATTTGGAATTTAAAGACGCTTTATTTATAGGTTTGGCGCAGTGCTTGGCGTTGTTGCCGGGGACAAGTCGCTCCGGAGTTACCATTACAATGTGCCGTTTTTTGGGAATGGAAAGGCGTGAAGCCGCTAAATTTTCGATGCTGCTTGCCATACCGGCGATTTTGGCGGCGGGTATCTTTGCGGCTCTGGAATTATGGCGCAACGGCAATATGCAACAAATAAATGATGCCATAAATGCAATGGGGTATTCATTTATTTTTTCAATGTTGGCAATATATATTTTAATGCAATGGTTGAAGAAATGGAGCTTTCTGCCGTTTGTGATTTATCGTGTGACACTAGGAACAATGCTGTTATTGGATGCCTACGGAGTATATGATATTACAAATTTATTCAACAGATAATTTATGATCGCAAATTATAATTAATCCTTGTTCAATAGATGATTTATGAAAAAACAGAAAAACTCTCCATAAAAGAGAGTTTTTCTGTATCACAAGTGATGCTTTCTTGGTAAAGAACCTATCCTGACAGACAGTTTCTTTGTATTAAAAATTACCTGCTCGTTTTAGTTTTGCTGTCGCAACCAACGCCAGAACGCGTCATTAGTCATCTCATCCGGATCAACGCCTCTACGACTTTCCTGATTAAATCCTTCATCAACTTCAAAATAAACAGGATAAGAAAATTGCCCGTTAGACGTGATGAGAATAACATTTTTTAAAACTCGAGTGCCATATGTGGCTTGTTTTACTTGCTTTAAAATATCTCCTGCACTCGAGGTACACAATGACACCTGTTTCATAAGTCTCTTTATTTAAGGGTTAAATTTAATATTGATAATTCACAACATAACTCATTTTATGGCGTCATTATATAGTCTTTGGTAATTTTTTGTCAAGCGTTTTTTATGAAATGAGTTTTTTATAATTTTCTTGTTTTCCCCATTTTTAATGATGAACGTGGAATTTCGCGTGCCTCCAATGATACCAATAAAAAAACTCCTCACAAAGAGGAGTTTTTTTATTGGTGCCCTGGAGAAGACTCGAACTTCCACTGCCTGAGGCAACATGCACCTGAAGCATGCGCGTCTACCAATTTCGCCACCAGGGCAATACTTTCGGATAAGTGTATAAACACTTTTTGATTTACTGTCAATATTTTTGTTGGATAGGGTTAATAAAACAGGCGTTATTTATATTTCGTTATTTAATATTTCAATGGCTTTGTCGATATCTTCTTCATTATTAACGCGTGAGGTCTGTTCGCATCGTCCGTCAACAATATGATTTAAGCATATATCCGGTTCTATACCTTTTTTATGAATAACTTTGCCGGACGGAGTAAAAAATTGTTCGCCGGTTAAAACCAATCTTCCGCCATTGCTCATTAAGGTAATTTTTTGAATGGTGCCTTTGCCGAAACTGTGCGCACCGATGATTTCGGCTCGGGATTGCTCTTGTAATCCTCCGGCTAAAACTTCGGCAGCCGAGGCTGTTTCACCGTCTATCAAGACAACCAATGGACCGGAATATAAAGCTCCTTCGCCGGAGGTGTAATAGTGTTTATTTTCTTCATTACGACCCGCAGTATAAGTTATAATCTCATTATCACAAAACAATTTCGCTACTTTTAGGGCTTCGTTGAACATACCGCCGCCGTTGCCGCGAAGATCTAAAATCACCCCCTTTGCATCGGGATGGTCTTTTAATGATTGTTCGACCATTCTACCGGTTTGTTTGTTAAAAATACGTATCCGCAGATACAAAATATCGTCAATCATTCTATCGGCATAAAGGGTGAAAATGGCGTTGTTTTCTTCATCTTCATTATATTCATATTCCGAATAATAATGTGAATGTTCATCCAAATTTCGAACCATTCTTTTCATTATCAAATCGGGTACCTCAAAATCTCTTAAAGCAACTTTTTCTGATATTTGCGCCGCGTTTTCAATGGCTTTAGCTATAGAATTAACCCACGCCGTAATATCATCGGTGTCTTTGGGGATGGGAACTACTCCGTTGATTTTGTGGTTATAATAAATATAAATGCGGTCAATACCGTGTGAAACGACGAATCCGTCATCCAAATCACTTAAACCGCTCAGTCCGGCGGTAACGGTTTTGACATTATCTATCGGTTTAATGTATTGCCGATTAATTGTGGTCAGCATTTCGTTTAATAAATTTTTATCAATGCTGGCGCAATGTGCATTAGAGCACCAAAAAGCGATAAGAAATAAAGTGAGTTTTTTCATTTATAAGTCCTTAAATTCGGCAATTAAAACGGTATGATCCGACGATTTTTCTTTTTTTCTGAAATCATTATCCGCTTTGCAGGCAATCAAGCGGTCGGTGAGAGCAGGGGAAGACAAGATGTAATCAATTCTCATTCCCAAATCATTAATAAAAGCAGCTCCGGTATAATCCCAAAAAGTGTAGCCGTGCTTTTGCGGATACAGTGTACGGTAAGTATCGCACCAACCTTTGCGGGTGAGGTATCTGAGGCGATTTTGCACCTCGGGGCGATAAAGAGCATTACCGATAAACTCCTGCGGATTATAGACGTCTTGCTCACTCATAATAACGTTAAAATCGCCGCCTAAAATAATGTTTCTGTTATTAATCAGTAATTTTTCGGTGTGTTTGATAAAGGCATCCATCCATTTGAGCTTATATTCGAACTTGGAAATATCATCCGGATTGTTGTAAGGAGGATTACCGTTTGGCAAATACAGTGACGAAAAAATGTAATTTTGACCGTTTACGGTGGTTTCACATTCCAGATAACGGGAGTTTTCATCGGCAAAGTCAGGTATATTTTCGGTACGTACGGTTATCTTATGCTTACTTAATACTGCCACGCCGTTATAACTTTTTTGTCCCAGAATTTTGGCTTCATACCCGTTCATCTGTAAATCAAAAAACGGAAAATTGTTAAATTCGCATTTTATTTCTTGTAAAAGAAGCACGTCCGGCTGATTTTGTTTCAACCATTCGCATAAATTATCAAGTCTGGCATTTATAGAATTAATGTTTAATGTTGCAACTTTCATTATTTTTCCTCTTATTTGAACTATAATCTTTTTTTGAGTAAATGAAAGAAAATTTTATATTATGTTAAATGATTTTAAACCATAGAAGCTTATACTTTCATCAGTTAAAATTTATGAGGCGGAAAATGTATCAGGATTTTTTTAATAAGAATGATGACTATTTGGACAGATTTAAGCAAAAAGTTGCGGAACAGAAAATAGCAACTATGGAAGAACGTCGCAGTGAAATGGCTCGTTCACGCAATAACTTTTTGGGAACTTTTGCCGGTATTGTATTGGCGGGAGTGGTAGGTTGGTTCGTACTGGCTCCGCAATACGAGCAGACACATAAAGAAATTCCTGTTATTCAGCGTCCGCAGACCGCCGTGAAAATAAAGCCGGAGAATCCGGGCGGAATGGATATTCCGAATCGGGATAAGGATGTGTATAATATCGTTGAGAAAAAAACGGTTGATAATACCGTGGTGGAAAACTTACTTCCGGAACCGGAAAAACCTAAGCTTCCGGATATTGTTCCTGATGATATCGAAGTTGATGCCAACGCTAAAAATTTAGATGAAATCGTTGACGAAGTTGTCGATGAAAAAGTTGTAAAAACAGATGAAGCAAAAGTTGAAAGTCAAGTTCCGGAAAAACCTGCCGATATTTTGAACGGAAAAAAGGAAGAAGTTAAGGAAAACGTAAAAGAAGTTGTTAAAACCGTAGTTAAAGAACCGGTTAAAGAAGTTGCTAAAGTTGCTGAAAAAGTTGATGTTAAGGGAGCGTGGCAAATTCAATTGATTGCCTCCAAAAATAAGGAAGCGACGGAAAAAACTTGGAATAATCTTGCGGCAAAATATCCGTTGTTGAAAAGCTATTCTCACGAAGTGCAAAGCGATAATTTAGGCGCGCAGGGTATGATATATAAATTGCGTGCCGGAAATTTTGCTACCAAGGAACAGGCACAAGCGGCTTGCGCAGCATTAAGGGCTAAGGGACTTAACGATTGTATAGCCAAAGAGCGTTAGGTCGTAAATGAAAGCAATATTACCGGCATTTTTGAGTTGTCAGGGGATGCGCTTGAGCGCTGACGAAAAATCTTTGTTTTCCGAGTATAATCCGTTGGGAATTTGTCTGTTCTCAAGATTTTGTAATAATATTTTTGACAAGAAACAAGTCAGCGCATTAATAGGTGATATAAAAGAAGCAATCGGTCGTGATAATGTATTAATTGCCGTTGATCAGGAAGGCGGAAGAGTAAGGCGTTTGTTGGAGCCGGAATTTACTGCTGTCACCGCGCAACAAAATCTTAATTCGCCGGAAATGGCAGAAATGCACGCTTATTTGATAAGTTCGGATTTGAAATCTTGCGGCATAAATGTTAATTTTGCTCCCGTTTTGGACGTTATGACAGAAAAAACATCAGATGTTTTGAAGGGACGTTGCTTTAATCGTAATGTTGCAGAACTTGGAAAAGTTATGGTTGATGAATATATAAAAAACGGTATATGCCCGTGTGTTAAACATATACCGGGACACGGAAAAGCCTCTGTCGATCCTCATTTGTCTTTGCCGATGATAAGTGAAAGTTTGAGCGAATTGCAAACCGATTTTGCACCGTTTAAAGCTTTGCGGGATTCACCGATGGGAATGGTTGCCCATATCGTTTTGTCAGCAATTGATGAGCATAATGCGGCTACTGTTTCACCTAAAGTTATAAGAGAAATTATCAGGAACGAAATCGGTTTTTCCGGATTGCTGGTGTCTGATGCCATCGTAATGAAAGCATTGCAGGGCAGTGTTGCCGAAAAGGCACGTAAATCAATTGCTTCCGGATGTGACGTTGTTTGTTTGGGAAATGCGGATTTTACGGCAAATCGCGAACTTTGCGAAAGCGGAATAATGATGAGTGATGAAGCCTGTGAGCGCTTGCAAAAGATTTTTAATGTTATTGATAAAAAATGTGAATTTACGGAATATGAACAGATTAAAAATAAATATTGTGCAAATTTGAAAAATATTATAACGTATGACTACAATTACGACGCGACCGAAGTATTAAATCGTTTGCGTGACAATAATTAAGGAGAGAAAAATGACAGGTTTTATGGGATGGTTTCTGGCAATAGTTTTGGTTTTGGCGATATTCAATGCTGAAAAATTGCCGGCATTGCGTCAGCTTATGGAAGAAAAATTAAAAACCAGTTTAGATGCGGCAAAAGAAGGATCTAAAATTGCAAAAGATAAGATTAAACAAGTCAAGACAGATATAGAAAATAAAAAGAATGCTCCGGAAGAGCCGGTTGAAGCAGAAGAAAATACTCCCGAAGAGATAGAGGAATCGCTTAAATTTATGGGAGATTTTATTAAGGCTGACAATAAAAAAGAAACGCAGGAAGTAAAGGAAGAGCCGAAAGAAGAAAAAAAAGAGGAGCCTAAAGAAGAAAAACCTGCAGAAGATGCGCCGATTGATTTAGAACACAGATATTAGAATCGGATTTACAGACTTTGAGTATAAAGCCGAGGGATATATTCCTCGGCTTTATGTTGATAATCTAATTTTCGGTCGTCAGATTGCACTGATATTTGTTTTGCGGTTTCAATATCATTATCTGCTTGTATGTTTTCGAATTGTATTTCCAATAGTTCCGTCGGTTAACAGTGTTCGGATGTGTAATAGAGAAATAAAGGTAGCGAAAGAAGACATACCTAAAATTGAATGGTAGGAATAACCTTAAACTTGATAGCAATAACTCCTCTTTTTTGCTGCTCTTTCAACGGATATTGTTTATTTAATAAATCTAAATTATATTTCAATTCTGCATTTATAAATATAATGAAACCTGCATAAAAAATACCAATCATCAAAAACTAAAAATGAATTTATTTCAGGAAATACAGTTAGAAAAAAAGCTGTTTTCAAACTAATGAATGGGGATAAACTTCGTCCTTTGTTTTAATGGCAGAAGGTTTTGATAAGTTTAAACTCGAAATATATAAATTACAAATTGTTGTTTTATTTCAAGTAATTATAAGTAGAAAACACGGATGTATCAAGAATTAAGCTAATTATTTTATTAAGAGTAATAAGAAAATTCTTGACATTTAGTGACCTAAGGTGTATAAAAGTTTTCAGAATGGAATTGGTGCGCCGATTTTATTCTATTAACCGGAACGAAGTATAAAAACTTTCGTTCTTTTTTTGTATTAACATTAGAAAACCGTGCGTTTAAAGCGTGCGGTTTTCGCATTTTAAAAAGGAAAAATAATATGAAAACATTATATGATATTGATGAAAAAACTCATATTGATGAATTTGGAGTTGACCACTCTAAATTAAGTGATTCTGCCAACGATTTGGTAGCTGATGCAAAAGGTATATATAAAGGATATAATAATCCAACAGGTAATTGTTACGATATGATGAAATCATATTACAATCCATATAAAAAAGATGAAAGATAAGCAAGATTTTTTTCTTGCTTATCTTTTATAAACAGTGTATATACATTTTATAGCAACCATAGGTTGATTTGCGTTAAGGAATAAAATAATATGTTAAAAACGACGTTTATATATGTATATAAATTTTGCAAAAAATTATGCATATGGTTGTTTTGGTTTTTATTCCTTAGTTTGCTTCCGCTACAAATAATTATTTTTTCCAAAATGTGGGAAGATTGGATGAATGGGATTGAAACTCCACTAAGAGCAATAATACTTTATGTTATTTCGATTGTGGCGTTTTTAGGTAGCCTGTTAATGAAAAACAAAATTCTTTTATATGTTTTTGCAATAGAAATCATTTTTTTGTTTTTGTATTTATCATCTCAACAGGAATTAAATTCGTATTTTGGTTATTTTGATGCATTGGATTAAAAAATCGGATGTATCCTGATAACGGAAGAAAATATTGAAAAAAAACAAAAGAATTTATTGTAGGGAAAAGTTGTTTATCAACTTGGTATGATTGGTTCTACGTCAAAGATAGGGGCAAAGAGTAGTTGCCTAAGGATTATAAGTTGTTATAATCACAGTTCGATCAAAAACCATTTTAGGGAGAACTACTCAATGCTTAAAGATGATATTATCACAAAGAATGCAAACATCA
>JAFUSH010000064.1 GCA_017471705.1 Alphaproteobacteria bacterium
ACGTCATATTTGCCCTGTAACGTGTCTACCAACTTTTTTTCGATAAATCTATCGTGGAAAAATTCGACCTGCCTTAAATCGAACGTGAGAGCCCTATTTTTTTCTCGTTATACGCTTTTAGCCCGTAACTACGCCATTTATCTTCTGTTGTTATACACTTCTAAAGTGTAAAGATGTTGATTTAGCGCACTTTTACAGTGCAGTGGTCTGTGTTTCTTTTCCCTCAAAAGTATACCCAGCTATACTTAACCTCCGGTTCAGGCTGGTTCTCCGAAGGGGTTCGGAAAAAGAAACTGCGCTTCTGCCGGAATGTTATTCGCTTGTTTCTTTTTCGTTGCTGTGCTTTTTTCTGCGCCTGTAGGCTTGAAAAGAGCTACGCAACAGGCAATCAGCAGATATACGCCCCTATTTCTGCTCGGTAGCTGTACAGCGCATACCCCACAAAGTTCAGCGATACCTTCATTTCCGTTTCTACGTGCACCAAATCTCCACTTTCTACGTCGTCTAACTTCAGTTGCCTCTGTATCTCTCGGAAACATCCACCAAATGTCACCAATCTACGGCTTTTCAACGCATTATGCAGCGTCGTCAATGCCTCTATTGCCTGTTCTTCGTCCTCTATCTTCGTGATGTCCTCTGTTTTGGTTGGGTATTTCGCCACTTCTGCTATCACCTTCGCCGAAACCTGCTTTATCGCCTTAACGTTCACCATCGGCTCATAGTCCAACTTCATCGCTTTCCGCCACATCTCCCGCCATTGCGATTGTGCCACATAGTCACGTGAAAAATACGCAGGCTTTACTGCCAGCAAGATGTGCAAATGTGGGTGATACTCCCTACTCTTGCTGTTATACGTCACTTCCATTGCTCTCAGATACCCCAACAGGTTCTTCTTCACTACCGCTGCTGGTGCAAAATTTCTGTTCTCAGAGAACAAATACTGGAAAGCCTTATTCATTCCGTCTATTGTTTCGCTCAATCGCGTTCCTGTCACGTTTTTCACTGTCAACGTCAAGAACAGGAACCTTGTTGCCGACTTTTCTTTCAGCAGCTCCTCGCTGATCCGGCTAACCTGACTGAACATCTTCAGAGATTTTCGCCAGTTGCACATCGGACACAACCTTATTCGACAAAAGTTCGCCTTTATCAGTCGTTTCTTGCCGTTCTGTTCGCCAAACAACAGCGAGTTACCGCACTGCAACAGCGACTGATACCGTGATTGCGTTAGCAATTCCTCACCCCTATCCATTGCCAGCTTGTACAGTTCCGCTACTTTCATACTATCAACCTTCTTTTTCGCCCATGGTCTAACCTTACCTCTGTCAGACACATCGACTAATTCTTCACCAGTGCCACGCTCTACCTTGACAAAAGCCTGTTCTAATGCTATTCTAGCGTTCATAGAATACAAATACAAAAACACTCCTTTCGGAAAAGTCTGTTCATTTTATTGCTATAGGAACAGTCTATCAAAAGGAGTGACACTTTGTCAACAGGGCAATCCACATTTTTTGCCACAAAAAAAGCCGATTTTCGTTGTCAGAAAGCGATTTCCGGCATTTTTTATTTGTTCATTGTAAGCCTTAAGTATCAAGTAAAGGGATTTTTTGCAAAAATTTTTGGTTTCGGCTGTCGTTTTCCAAGCGTTTTTTTTCCACACTCAAAATTTTCGGTTAGTCTTTTCTGTTGGAGTTGGATTGTAGTCGGCGGCGTCACTAATGCTGTAAAGGACGGCTGCGCTACGCTTGCCGCCAGCTGCGCTGGTTGCCTGCGGCAATCCTTGACAGCGTGACTTGCCGACTGATGAGTTGCCAACAACAGAAAAGCCGCCGTTCGGACGGTTTGTTTTTCAGCTTCTTAACCGCTTGTCGGTTCAGCGATAATCTTTTTTGAGCGGCTTTTTCAATTTTTGATGCGACATTAGCCCCGTCATCTCAACCTCAAATGAGCGTTTCACACTGTGAAATGCGGAAGTGAACATTTTCCCAAAAATGGCGTTTTCATTTTTCAGCTGCAAACAAAAAATTTCCTCACCTCGAAAAAACGAGTAGAGGAAAGAAAAAATTTGCCCCTCAGAACGTCATATTTGCCCTGTAACGTGTCTACCAACTTTTTTTCGATAAATCTATCGTGGAAAAATTCGACCTGCCTTAAATCGAACGTGAGAGCCCTATTTTTTTCTCGTTATACGCTTTTAGCCCGTAACTACGCCATTTAT
>JAFUSH010000065.1 GCA_017471705.1 Alphaproteobacteria bacterium
GCCAGCTCGTAAGAAAATCTCTCTTAAAATTACTATTTCAGGTAGAATGTTTGTGTCATATCGTGATAAATCTTTCTCCTTGTTTTAACGACTTTTTTGTTACTCTAACTGTTCCGTTTTAAATTTGTCGTAACATTTTTGATTTATTGCTTGATTTTTAATACAGTTACTTGTATACTGACAGTCAAAACGACACAAATTATATTCCTTATCCCAAACACCACCGTCATCAGCACACAAATCAATACCGTCAAATGTCTCGTCAGTACTCGGTAATAAGTTTATGACACCGAAAATTGCCAACAGTAGTATACATAACTTAAATATAACCTTTATCAGAGTTAATGCCGTTTCCGGTATTTTCTTAACCATATTAAATTCTCCAATTGTAATAATGTTCTACTTATGTTCTATTATTAGTACGGAAATTTTGTGAGTCAACAATTTTATAAAGGATTTTCCCATATTTTCTCCGTTTGGTTGTGTAAAATAAAATTTTGTGGAGGAAATAGAGTACCTGATGTCATTAAAAGGACTTTCGCACAATGGTATATATCAATAAATTTGTTGTTGACAGAAATTCAGATTAAGATATTATAAATACACTGGAATACAGAGGTAATCTGATTATGAGGCGTTTTGCGGATTTAACATATACTCGTGACGATTTGGAACAAGATGCAATACACTATTTGAAAACTCAGGTGTATGAGCCGGCTTATGTTAATCAAGTAAAAGAATTTATTGCCGATGATTTAGATAATTTCAAAAACTATTTTGATGATGATGAATATGCTTTCCATAATGTATATTATGATGAATACGTTGTGGATTATCAGGAAGATCGCGATACGATGATTCCGGTGATAAATTTCAAAAGTTTGATTGCCGATTTGGAAGATGATTTTTCCCGCTTGGATATGAGCGATGATGAAATTGAACGTTACACCAAAATGTTGGAAAACGAATTTCGCAAGAATGCTTTTTGCTCGCATATGGAACCGTATTTTTTAGGATATGACGCGGTTGTCACTACGGTAATTACAGGATATTCCCGCGATCCGGTATTTTCAATTTATTCAATGGTTCGTGAATGGGCAATGGCTTTGCATTTTAAAAAAATGTATCCGCAACAAATGCGTAAATTCGGCTTTCGCTATCAATCCATACGTGAGAATTTAAAAGGCGAAGAACGTCTTAGAAAGATGTTGAATTTTCGCGATAAATATAAATTGACTTTGCAAAATATAGGTATGTTAAGAGCAGTTCACTCCAGCGTTTTTGCATATACTTATTTATATTTACGAGCAGTTTTAAGCGGTGAAACGGAATTTATTGAAGATTTTATTTTAGAGGCATCATCATCACAGATATATTTGCTTTTGGAAGGCGAAAATGTCAAAAATGTTGATTTTCCAATGGTAAAATGGGCATTAGAAGAACTTAAAGACGGTCGTTACGAAGAAATGATTACTCACGATGCCCAAATAGATTGGGATGCCGTATATGATTTTGCTTATGAAGCAATACAAAATGCCGGAGGTATGGATAATCTCCGTTCTATGGGTTTTGACGGTATTGCCGCTAAAACAATTCGCTCATTTTGGAATAAGAGCGCAAATATGCAAAAAATGCTGAAAATTTTACGCCGTCTTGCTATGGATAACAACGATCCGATTATTAACAGCTTGATAGAAATGTGTGAATATCGTTTGGGACGTCCGAATGATAAAAGCAAGAAAAAAATGGAAAGATTTATTGAACAAACCAGAAAACTGATGGCTGCCAGAGCTTATGAGTTAACGCGTCCTCGTACAATGGCTCAAGAAATGCTAGCAGCCTTTCCGTCAGTATTTTTGGTTTATTTTCAATGGCATCACAGTTTCAGAACTATTTATCCGAAAGTTCCGGAAAAACAGGTATATTATGAGAGGCAGAAACAACAAAGACAGCAAGCCGAATCAAAGTTAGTAAATAAAATTCAGACCGAAGATATTCAAAAGGCAAGGGTGCAGGAAACGATGCGCGAACAGCAAAATCGCAATCGTTATGAACAGGAAGTTGTTCGCAATAACAGACAGGCAGAAGATAGAACGAAAAAAAGTATGCAGGAAGATGAGAATAAGATGCGCTTGATTATCCAAAATAAAGAGAAAACCGTTAAAGAAAATACAAACGTAAATGACAAAAATAATCAAAATGTATCCATTGCCAATATTGCCGAGCGCAACCAAAGACAAGGTTCTCTTTAGAATTTTTCATAATTTATTCGATAAGTTTTTTCGTCGGTTTTTTCCATCCACGGATATAAGTTTTTTCCGGTTAATACTTTGCCGTACAGCTTGTCAGTATTGTCAGCGGGAAATACGTAATACGGCGATTCTGTGACATTATACAGGGTAACATAATTCACTTTCCGCTTTTTTAACAGAGATTTGAGTTCCTTTTCAGCAGAGCTGAACCATAAGGTATGATTATCTTTAATTCCTTCAATGTTTGTATGATATGGCGAACCGATAGTATCTGCATTTTTTTTCCATATTATTTCCGGTCCTCTGAAGGTATCGGCTAACACAATTCCCTGAATATCGGGAATATTATTGTTGTAGAGTTGAAAATCGAATGAGGCGAGATAAAAAACAGGCCATATAACATACATAAAAGCTGATATTTTATATTTATCACTCGTATCTTTGTGTTCAAATAATAAAAACAGTCCGAAAGAATATAAAAACAGCCACATTATTAAATAATATTGATAAAAACGTATAACAAACATACTTAAAGGAGCTGTTAACAGGTAGAGCAAAAGAAAACATAGGACATAAGGTTGTTTATACGGAAGCAAAAGTAAAATTATTAATCCTATTATAATTGTCGGCAACAGGAATGTTGACATATCAAACATTGTTTTCATTTCACTAACATAAGGAACAAAATATTCAAGTACGTGTTCTTCATATATACTGACAAACAAATTGTTTGAGCCGAATACAAGAAGCATAAATAACAACGATAATATTGCCGAGATTCCGAGTACGAATATTTGTTTGGTTTTGCTTCTGAAATCTCCAAAATGAAGTACTGCAAATGAGAGAAGTACAAGGGCTGTTAATAAGACGTGAATAATGGATAATCTGGCATTATTAAGCGCAAAATATCCTTCATAAGGCGGATTAATGAGCCAAGCGGCGGTTGAGGCATAAAACAGTCCCAAACTGTAAATAAGAGGGCAAACGGTACTTTGTTTTCTAAATACAGATTCAACGGCTAAAATCAATAAAGCTATGAATGCAACATATAATCCTTCAGGAGCTGAAGATGCCCATAATCCGCATCCGGTGAAAATTCCGGCAAAAAATAATTCCTTATTGTTTTCTTTTTGATGAGAACGCAAAACAGCTGATATTAAAAAGCTGAAAATGAAACACATAACACAGTGATGATCAGGGCGTTGAAAATCAAAAGTTATGGTTAATTTACAGCAGAATAATATTAAAAAAATGAATATAATAAAGAAAAGCAATTCTTTATTTTTTATATTTGCCATATAAGGTTTAATTCCCCATAAAACGGTGATGAGGGTTAAAAACATAAAGAACGGCGAAAATAAAAATCCGCCGTAAAAAACGGCTTCTTTTAAGGGAAAAAAAGGTAAAAACGGCAATGTAAAAATCAGCCATATAATATCGTTTATGCGGGTAAAATGCAGAACGAAACCATCAGGGGGATTTGTGTATGGAAATATTTTTTCCTGCCATTGAAAATCCTGTAACCAATCAATAATGCGCAAAGCTCTGGTATAGCAATCGGTATCCGTATAGAAAAATTCTCCGCGCGATATATAAATCAGCATAGCATAGCCGACGGTAAACGCTGCGGTTATAATAAAAGACCACGTAATATAATGCTGCTCAAAACTTTGTAAAAAATCTGCCGCTATTCCGGATAAATTTTTTTTCATTATATTTCTTTCAATAATTTTTGTACTACATCAGCCGAGTTTTTAGGAGCATTTTCCCAGAATGAAGCATATTGTTCCGCGTGATGTTCAACGCCGGGGGTATCACTTACCTGCCGCACGGAAATCATAGGTTTTTCATATAAAAAACAGGTTTGAGCGATGGCGGCGCTTTCCATATCAACAGCAAGTGCATACGGAAATTCGGTAATTATTTTATTTAAAGATTCTTTATTGTCCACAAAAAGATCACCGCAACAAATTTGTCCGTGTTTTAACTCCGGTAACAAAGAACTTAATTTTTTATCACTGTGAAATAGCTCGGGAAGGTCTTGAACCTGACCTATTTTATTAGGTTGTCCGCACCATACGTCGTGATATACGATTTCATCGCCCACCACAAAATCACCGATGTTAAGTTTTGATGTGAGCCCGCCTGAAATACCTACATTTATTATCATATCGACATTAAAAACACTTATCAAATCGGAAGCGCATAAAGCGGCATTTACATTTCCCATACCTGAAATTACGGCAATAACTTCTTTATCCGCAAATTTACCTATTTTAAAATTGCATCTGTGTATGGTTTTTGTTTCGTAAAAATCAATAAAGCCGGTAAAAAATTCCATTTCTTTTTGCATAGCAACCATTAATCCGATTTTTTTCATTTTGATCTCCTTCGCCTTTAATAATATCAATGATATTATATTGTGCAACAAAAAAAGATGCCGTATTGCAGGCATCTTTCATAAAATGGGGCGGATGAAGGGACTCGAACTCTCGACATCTGGTACCACAAACCAGCGCTCTAACCAACTGAGCTACATCCGCCATAAGCAAATATTTATTAACCTCAAAAATATATAAAGTCAATAATAAAAATGATTGTGTTACGACAAATTTAAAACGGAACAGTTAGAGTAACAAAAAAGTCGTTAAAACAAGGAGAAAGATTTATCACGATATGACACAAACATTCTACCTGAAATAGTAATTTTAAGAGAGATTTTCTTACGAGCTGGCGGA
>JAFUSH010000024.1 GCA_017471705.1 Alphaproteobacteria bacterium
CTTGACGACTGTCTTGCTTCGCTATCGCTCGCTTCGGTCACTCGTACACTAAATTCGCCGTCACTGTCGTTTCGGCTTATTAAGTGTTCTTCGCCTGTCGTCAACAAACAACATTTTGAGGTTGTTTGTTTTCCTCCAGCGCACCGCGCAGGTCGAGGAATGACGTTAAACACGCTGATGCGCCGCAAGAGTGATGACTACTTTTTCTTTCTGTTAACCAGCATTGCGAGCAAGAAAGCTACGATGAATGAACCGCCGAAAATCGACCACATACGAAGCCAGTCATAATCATCCCCCGGAAGAATATCCAGCTCTTCAGTAGTAACAATATAAGGATCGCCGTGATCAGAAACAATTGTTAAAGAACCATCTTCATTTGCGGTATGCTCCTTGATATTTAGGTACTTGTAATTATCAAAATCGGTAAATTCGATAGTCTCATCACCGGAAACTTTAAGATTTTTGATAGTCAATTTTTCCGGTTTAGCCCCCGGGTCCAAACGAAAACGTCCGATTTTTTCGGTTGGTACTACGATTTTGACGCAATGAGAACCGGCAGGAACAATTTGTCTGACTGACTGTTTTTCATTAAATCCCGGTCTTTCATTATCAGTATAGAACACTTGATAATTCAACTCCTTTTCGCTATCAGCGTGGAAAGTAACCCTAATATTAGTATCGTGCCAATAACTATAACTTGCCGCTGTGGCTATTACTGCAACCACCGCACCGCAAATCACATTCATCAAATTTTTGTTTATTTTTTTAGTTTCTTCCATTTTGTTTTCTCCTTTTTGTTATTATTAATTTTTATAGTCTTCACTACTTTCTATAAAACCATTTTGTTCACCAGCGGCTTCAGTAACATCAACCACCAATAAATAATCATCTTTGCTTAAATTTGGGACAATACTATCATATATTTCTTTATACTTAACATCTGCATTTATAATATAAACAGATTTCTGCATATGATGCCAAATCGGAAAACTCTCCAAATAACCGGACACTCCTTCACGAGTTGCGTCATTTTCAATATCGTATGTTACTAAAATTTCACTCATTTTATTTGCTCCTTTTGTTTATTAAACAGCCTGCTTTGTTTGTTCCTGTTCTTGTTCTTCCAAATCTTTTAATAGTTTTATATACTGTTCGTCAATAATTTTTTGCAATGCCGGTTTGTATTTATCAGCACAAATTTTCAAAGCCGTTTGACGAGCTATTAAACCTTGTTGCAGTTGTTTTTTCTTATCCGAACCACTCCATACACCTCCAGAATTTTGACGATATACTGACAATGGGGTGGATATAAAGCCGATTTTTCCCTTATTTTCGAGATACATCGCCAGAGCAATTTCACTCAAACGACCTTCATATAAAATATCCGGTAAATTCTGTAAATAATCTCGACGATACATTGCACATGAGAAATTAACTATCAATGACATTTCTTTTAAGAAATGTTTTCCGGTCAATTTTTCCGGAAGATTGTTATGTCTGTCCAATAAAAATGCCCGTTTGGAATCTTCATTGTATACTTTTACTCTTGAAAATACCATAGAACAATCTTTATTTTTCTCTAAAAATTGCATTTGTTTTTCAAGCTTTTGAGCATCTGTCCAATAATCATCCCCTTCTAAGACGGCAATATACTTACCAGTAGCCGCTTCAAAGCATTTTTTCATATTGGCAGAAATGCCAATATTTTTTCCATCAGAAATATTGCGAATTAAATGAGGATACTGTCTTGCATACTCCTCAATAATTTTAGGAGTATCATCCGTAGACCCATCATCGGAAATGATAATCTCGTGCATAAAATTACCTATTTGCTTAATAGCGCTATCTATTGCTTCTCTGATATAATCCTGATGATTATAAGATGTAATCATTGTGGTAACAACAGGAACATTACAATTCTTTTTACGGAAATATGCTATATTATCATACAATTTCGCACTTCCGGTGATTCTGTCAAAATCACTAGAATCATTGTAATATAATGTAACCTTTTTGATATGAACAGGCTTATTATTCTTCGTATAGCGTGCCACCAAATCCCAATCTACAAGACGCGTCATATTTTCATCAAAACCGCCTAATTTTTCATAAATTGTTCTATGATGTACAAACACTCCCAAATCAATATAATTTTCTTTTAAAAGTTGTTCGTAATTAAACTCATGAGAAATAAGTAATTTATTCTGAATATAAACCAAATCGGAATAAAATGATTTACTGTTCCTATTATGTAAAATTGCTTTAGCGAATATTTCTAAACAACTTGAGGACAATATATTATCGCTGTCAAGATAAGCAATCCACTCATTAGATGTATTTTGTAAACCAACATTTCGAGCTTTACAGACTCCACCATTTTGTTTATATATGTATTTAATCTTACCACTCTTCAATTCTTTAGAATATTTGCTATTGAGTACATCGACGGTTCCATCGGTTGATCCGTCATCAACTATTATCAATTCAAAGTTTTGATAAGTCTGTTTCAATAAAGAATCAACAGCATCGGTTATCATTGTCTGTCTGTTATACGTAGGCATTACAACAGAAAATTTCGGCTGATATTTGCAAATCCTATTGAAGTGATATAAGCATCCATCCTTAATTTGATAACTATTTGTAATTACATTATGATATTTTATAAGGCAATGACAGACTATAGGATGTTTTTTCAGTAGTATCTTATCCATTGATTTCAAGAAATTTTCTTGTTTCTGAACAGAATCAACACTTTCCTTAACCATATAAGAATTGTGGATATACCAATAAGTCAATTTTTTATTAACATAAAATACTTTGTTCACACAACATACCTGACGATATATCCACCAGTCAAGGTTAGCACCTCTCGGAGTACCGTCTATATTACATTCATCTAGAACGGATTTCTTAATCATACAACATGAAAAAGTTACAATCCAGTTTTTATCTCTAAAATCTGACACTGATATGCGATTTTTTGTATGACAAAAACGGCTCTTTCGATCATTTACGATTATATTAATATGTTCACAACGTTCTTTATCTCCGAAAAGTTCAACATCATTTACAATAACTTTCGGGTCAGCATAATTGTTAATTATTTTGACTTTCTCTTCCAAGTGATTTTTATCCCAATAATCATCGGATTCACAAAATGCGATATACTCACCTTTAGATTTTTCCAACCCAAGTTTGACCGTCGCCGGTAATCCCATATTTTTTCCCTGTTTATGACGATGTAATTTTATAAACGGATATTTAGCTGCATACTTTTTGATTACTTTTACGGAATCATCCTTTGAACCGTCATCAACCACAATTACTTCAAAATTTTTATAAGTTTGACTTACTAAACTATCTAATGTTCGACCGATTATATCAGCGTAGTTATAACTGGCAACGATAATGCTTATTAAAGGATTTTTTGCTTTACGTTTACATATAAAATTATCCCACTTATTAGGTAAATCAACGGTGAAAATTTCCTGATTTACACTATATATGTGTCTATGTTCATTTTTTCCATCCCTAATATAATGCAATAAAGGACATACGTTAGCTTTTTTCACATCTTGATACAAATCCAAATATGCATTTCCATTAAATAGGTAACTAGGATTTTTTCCTTCTTTCCATCCAATACTAAGGTAATGTGATATAGGATTCTGCCCTGATTTTGCTACTTCTGGATATTGCTTTAGATACCATTTACCGTTAAACAATTTCGATCTTTTTAACAATTCGTAAGGACTATCAGAAACTCTGTATGCTGAATTTATATGTAATATGCTATTTAACCAATTTTGAGCTTCTGGTAGACTGCGTCCTTCTTTTTTTCCGTTTGTAAGATAATGAACAAGCGGGTTTATGTTGGCTTTTTTCACATCCTGATAGCGCTCCAGATAAGCACTACTATTAAATCCCTTACTCGGATTATAACCTTTCTTCCAACCGATTGTTAAATAATGTTCTACCAAATCCTTGTTTAACAATAAAGGATGGTGTAACATATAGTATCTCTTATTGAATAATTCTGACTTTTCAATTAAACTATAATAAGGAGATTTAACAGATAGTTTATCCACATTTTTGCCATCTAAAGGCAACCTTCCTTCATCTTTCCCTATGTAAATATAATGTTCCAAAGGATTTATGCCGGCAGCCGCCACATCTTTATATTTTTCCAAATAAAAATCGGTATTAAATTTTTCACTCGGATTATACCTTTTTTTCCATCCTATGGTCAGGTAATGTTCTAGCGGAGCCAATCCCGATGTTCCGACTTCTTGATACTGTTTCAAGTACCATTTTTCGTCAAAATAATAATCTATTGAATCACTATTATATGGACGTACACATAAAATTATAATATTCTTGAAATATAATGTGATATATTTGAATGTTTCTTTTAGAACTAGCCAAGGCTTCATTTTACACAAAAATCTAAATACTGAATAATCGTACTTATAGTCCTTAAAAATGAGCTCATCCTTATTTTTTTTTAAGAATATACCATTTGTTCTAGGCTTCTTAATTTTTTTCAAGTATTCTTCTTCTGATTTACACCAATAATGATTTATGCAAATTTTACTAACAGATACTTTTTCTGTAAAGTATAAGGTTGCTTTTCTTCCATTAATCTCTTTAATTTTTTCTTTATTTTCAGTAACTGCGTTTTCATTATTTATATAAGAACAATTATGGGGATTAGTTATATTTTTCACTTTTAAAGGTCTTACGATACATTTGATATGATGATTTTTAGGATTCTGGTCATCAAAATAACACCTTGTATAACTTTCCATAACTCCTCTGGATGGCTTTTGTATATATCCATTAGAATCATAACATATCCAGTTTATGCCAACAGCGGGAAAATCCTCATAATTTTTCAGAAAATCAGGTATATTGTTATTTTTTTTCGGAACAATAAATTCATCGGCATCTATTATTGCAAGCCATTCAGTATTGTTCTTATATTCAGTTACACATTCATTGTATGCTTTGGTTTGAACTCCGTCTTTTTTCAATCCCGGATAATATTTATAAATTACCACACCCTGTTCTATGTAAGGCATAAGAACTTCTTTTAAGTTGTCTGTTGACTCATTGTCATAAATATAAAAACGTTTCACACCTACAAGTCTGTGATAATCAATCCATTCTTTGACGTAAGGCGCTTCGTTGCGCATAATTGCCACAATGGATAAATCGACATATCCGTTGCGATTGTATTCAAAATCCAGCGGGCAGATTTTACATTCAGGATACTGCTTCAAATATTCTTCCGTTTTAAATTGCGCACTAGGATTAAATCCCTTTTTCCAACCCACAGTACGATAATGAGCTTTCGGTCCATTTTTATAACTTTGAGCTTCCGCATAATTCGCTAAATACCAAACTTCGTCAAAGTACTCCTTATTATTCCATAGCTCGTTGTATTCTTCTTTTCCATTAAACAATGTCTTACACCAATCGCAAATACGTTTAAATAATGGCGTGGTAGGTTTATCGGATTCGGTAGATCCCTTGACGATTCCTGCGGAATCGAGGGATGACGGGGTATTATTTCCTGCGGAATCGAGGGATGACAGGGTATTATTTCCTGCGGAATCGAGGGATGACGGGGTATTATTTCCTGCGGAATCGAGGGATGACAGGGTATTATTTCCTGCGGAATCGAGGGATGACTCTAATGATGATGCTTTATTAATCGGTAGATCCCTTGACCTCGTTTCACTCGGAGGGATGACATTACTACCATCTATACGAAATGACTTCTTATTATTGCCATCCGGCGACGGTGACGGCGTTGTCGGCGGCGGTGTCATATCTCCCTCATACGCCAATCTGCCTTCTTTTTTACCGCTGTTTATATAATGCAAAAGCGGACAAACGCGAGCATTCTTCACGTCTTTATATTTATCCAAATAAAACGACGTATCGAATTTTCCGCTCGGATTATACCCCTTGCGCCAACCGATATACACATAATGACTTACCGCTGACATTCCGCTTTCTTTGGCCTCCGGATACTTTTCGAAATACCATTCTTCATCAATATAATCATATAACAAACTCGGATTTAGCTTGTGCTTGAGCGAAATAAACATATTTTTCAATCTCAGCCAAGCTATTTTTAACTCTTCCTGTCCGGCAATTTCCGGCTTAAGCTGACACACAAACTTGTAGGCAACATAATCATATTTATAGTCAGGGAAATTTATCGTATCGGCAGGAATATCTTTTCTCTTACCGTTGTCAGATGTGCCGCGCATTACCTTTGCTTCAGCCTCTTCCTTCGATTTGCAATAATAATGATTTATGCGAATCTTTTTGACCGAAAAAGGCGACACATAAGCCCTTTCCTTTAATTCTCCGCCTATCGGCTCTTTATTTTCGTTAACTGCCAACTCATCATTTTTATACAAGCAGAAATGCGGATTGATAATCTTAGAAATCCGGCTCGGCTGAGCAATACTCTTTATTAAATGGAACGGAACCAAATTCTCATCATAATGAACTCTGGTGTAGTTCTCTAAAACTCCGCCTTCCGGCTTCTTTTTATGACCGTCAGAATCGTAAGACACCCAGTTAATACCTACCCCCGGATATTCTTTGTAATCTGCCAAAAATTCCGGTATCGTAGCATTTTCTAACGGAATAATAAACTCGTCAATATCAACAAACGCAACCCACTCGTTTTTATCTCCGTATTCTTTCAAAAATTCATTATAGCAAGGCATTTGCATTGCTTTGCCCGGATAATACTGATATATAACTATACCTTGGCTTATATAAGGCAGCAAAATGTGCTTTAAATTATCGGAACTTTCATTATCGTAAATATAAAAACGTTTCACCCCCACCATCAAGTGGTAGTCGAGCCATTCTTTAATATAAGGAGCTTCGTTCTTGACAATTGCGCATATTGCCAAATCGGCATAATCATTGCGGTTATGGTCAAAAATAATCGGACAAATTCCGCATTCCGGATATTGTCTTAAATAAGCGGCAGTATCAAAACTCTCGCTCGGATTTCTATTTTCTTTCCAACCTGTCAAATAGTAATGACGCGCCGGATCCTTAAGTTTTTTGAACACATCTTGATAACGGCTGGCATACCAACGCTCATCAAACAATTTTGAAGCACGAACATACGCCGTCTGCGCTTTTTCCTTAACACTGTCCTTTTTATTTAACAATTGCGAGAATTTCATTTTTATCTTGTTCCTTATATCTTTTTTGAATAAACCGGTAATTTCAATACTTTAATCAACAATTTTCCGCTTTGCGTAACCTTACGCTGATACACAAAACGCTTCAATGCCGCTTTCCAACACAAAAAGAGAGGGTACCAATCATTTACACCGTAAATTTCGTATCCTTGTTCTTTAATAATTTCCCCCAACACTCTTTCCATTACGTGAGCTAAAGTTCCTTCTTTAACCTTGGCATCGGTCGGAGCAAAGTCTTTTATTTGCAAATTCAAAAGCGGTTTTAATAATTCAGCTTTAGCATAAAACATAGAACCGGCGACAAATTCCGGTTTATCAGTTCCCTGTAAATTTAGTTCCTCAAGTTTTTGATTAATTTGATTTAATAATTTTTTATAATTACGTTCTTCTTTATTTATGCAATACTTTGAAGATAACATACCGACTTGCGGATTTTGTAATATCTGTATATCTTTCTGCACGCGCTCCGGCGTTGCCAGCAAGGCATCCCACAAAACCCTACCCCACAAAGTATTGTCAAAACGCATATTATTTAAATGAGTATAATTCTGCGAATGCTTAGCCTTGGTATGCAGCTTTAAAATATATTGATAATCATTTAAGTCTATGCGATGCAGAAATTCAATAAACGGACCGATATCATAACCGCGGTTTTCAACGCAAATAATTCGGGCTTCCGGATTAAATGTCTTAATTTTTGCCGCCACTTTTTCATCTTCATCGGTAACGGTAACGAACAAATCATAATCAATACCGCACAAATTCTCCAACTTGGACAATATTTCACCCAGCTGTTCCTTATAATGGATATGCAAATGTACGGCTAAGGTTTTCATTATGCACTCTGCCTCCACGCCAAAAGAATATTGCAAATTTTCACTAACGTGTTGTCAAGAGGTATAGTGTTAGACTTTAATGCTCTGGTTGAAGCAAATTTACCGTATAAAGCGGCATTCAAACAACGCTTAGCCAAGTAATGAGAACAAGCCTCGGCAAACTCTTGTTCCGGCAAAAAGTGATTTTCTTTATTGGCATCATTTATTTTGTTCAATACATCCACAACCTGTTTTAATATCTTATATTCTCTGATTTGACAGCGCCCGTAAGTGGCATAATAATCCAAAATATACTTTTCCTGTCCGCTCAGCTTAACATTGTGTTCATCAAGCCACATCGTATGAAAATTACATTTTTCCACAAATACTTCCGGTTTGAATATCTTACTGGCCATTTGCGGATGAAATCTGTATTTATACAAAACCTGAGGTAAATTTGCCAATTCAGCTACCTTGCTTATATCATAAAATAATTGGCGGTCATTCAAGCTGATATAGTTGGTATTATAGTGGATATTGTTTTCTATAATCAGCTTGCGGCGAAACATTACCGTCGGATGATGCAATGGGACTTTAAACAAAAACAAAGAACGAATTGAAGCATCATCAACCTTATTGACAATAGTCTTAAAACGGTTGATTTCACCGAATTTCTTAAAAGCCGTGCCCAAGGCTCCCACGTTAGGATGAGTTTCCATATATTCAAGTTGCAATTTTATGCGGTCGGGATGCGATATATCATCGTGGTTCATCATTGCGGCATATTCACTGGTAGCTAATTCCAACAAACGGTTATAACTGCCGGCAATACCCAAATTTTTGGAATTTTCATAGTAGCGGATTCTGCGGTCGGTATAACTTCCCACAATGCCCTTAAGGTCCGGATTTTCCGGACTGTCATTCAAGATTATGAACTCATAATCTTTATAGCTTTGCGCCAGTATACTATCTATCGCCTCTCGTAAATATTCGGCGGAAGTTTGGTATATCGGCATCAATATACTTATTTTAGGCACAACAAAACCCTTGTAAATATCCACTCAAATTTACCACAGTATCGGCACTCTAGCACATTATAATCAGGAGTCAACACCAAATATTAAAAAAATATTAAAATATGCACAACGTTACAATATATATTTGACATAGTGTGCATCTGAATTATAATTGCGCGCAGTTATAACATTTTTTAGGAGAAAAGATGAAAGGCATAATTTTGGCCGGAGGCAACGGAACACGCTTGTATCCGCTGACAAAAACCACCTCCAAGCAGTTGTTACCGGTTTATGATAAGCCGATGATTTATTATCCGCTTTCAACACTGATGTTGTTCGGAATTAAAGATATTTTGATTATTTCAACTCCGCAAGATACTCCAAACATTGAAAGACTGTTTGGTACGGGAGAAAAGCTCGGATTGAACATTCATTACGCCATTCAAAACGAGCCTAAGGGCATTGCGCAGGCATTCACCATCGGCGCTGATTTTATCGGTGATGATGAAGTTTGCCTGATTTTGGGCGATAATATTTTCTATATGGGACAGCAATTCCACACGTTTAAAGAAGAAGTTGCCAAAAATTCCGGTAAATGCGCCACCATTTTTGCGCATCACGTTTCCGATCCGGAACGTTTCGGCGTGGTGGAATTTGATAGAGAAAATCACGTACTTTCCATTGAGGAAAAACCCAAACAGCCAAAATCAAACTATGCTTCGGTCGGATTATATTTTTATCCGGCAGATGTGGTGGAAAAAGCCCGCAATCTCAAACCTTCTGCCAGAGGAGAGTTGGAAATCACCGATTTGAATAAAGAATATTTAAATGAAAAACGCCTGAATGTGGTGATTATGCAGCGCGGTAATGCGTGGCTTGATGCCGGAACTCCTGACAGTCTGATGGATGCCGGACAATTCGTTCAATTGATTGAAAAACGCCAAGGGCTGAAAATTGCCTGCATTGAAGAAATCGCCTATCGCCGCGGATTTTTAAATGATGAACAAATGATGGAAATTATAAATTCTCTCAAACCGGGTGATTACCGCTCTTATTTGATGAAAGTATACGAGGAACGCCATGAACTTTATTAAGACAGCAATTGACGGCGTATACATTATTGAACCGCGCATTTTTGAAGACGCCCGCGGTTACTTCTTTGAAAGCTACAATGAAGAAGAATTTATCAAAAACGGTATTACCAATCGTTTTATTCAGGATAACCAATCGAAGTCCTGTTACGGCGTAATTCGCGGCTTGCACTGTCAATTGGGCGAACATAGCCAAGCAAAGCTGGTACGCGTATTGCAAGGAAAAGTTTTAGATGTAGCGGTAGATATTCGGAAGGGTTCTCCTACCTTCGGTAAGCACGTCGCCGTGGAATTATCGGCTGAAAATCAGCGCCAATTGTTTATTCCGCGTCATTTTTTACACGGTTTTTCGGTATTGAGCGAAACCGCGGTATTTGCTTATAAGGTGGATAACCTTTATTGTAAAGAGTCTGAATTCGGTATCCGTTATGATGATCCGGAAATCGGTATAGATTGGAAAGTGCCGGCCGACAAGATTATCACTTCGGATAAAGACAGAATTGCGAAAGGATTAAAAGATGTTCCTGATAACGGGTAGTAACGGTCAACTCGGCACAGAGCTTGCCAAGCTTTTGCCGGAGGCAATTTTAACCGATGTCGCCGATTTGGATATTACAGATGAAGAAGCGGTTAAAAAATATGTAAAACAACATAATATCGATACCATTATCAATTGCGCCGCTTACACTGCCGTTGACAAAGCCGAAGATGATGCTGATTTAGCAGCCAAAATCAATATAGACGGTCCGCGCAATTTAGCAAAATCGGGAGTCAAGGTGGTTCACGTTTCCACCGATTACGTATTCGACGGTTTGGGACACAAGCCGTATCAGCCGGAAGATGAAGCGCATCCGGTTTCGGTATACGGAAAAACCAAACTCGCCGGCGAAAACGAAGTTCTTAAATATGCCGATGTCGCGGTTATTATCCGCACGGCTTGGCTCTATTCTCCGTATGGTAACAATTTTGTAAAAACAATGCGCCGTCTGGGAGCGGAAAAAGAAAGCTTAAATGTTGTGGCAGACCAAATCGGTACTCCGACCTATGCCGCCGATTTAGCCAAGGCAATTGTAAAAATTTTACCGCAGATGAACGCTGCCAATAAAGGCGTCTATCATTTCACTAACGAAGGAGTTTGCTCTTGGTATGACTTTTCTCGCAAAATTATGGAACTTTCCGGTTTAAGCTGCAAAGTAAACCCTATTCCGAGTTCGGCATATCCGACCAAAGCGACCAGACCTTTTTACAGCGTGCTTGACAAGAGCAAAATCAAAGAAACATTTAACGTGGAAATTCCACATTGGGAAGAAGGATTAAAACAATGTCTAAAACAATTTTAGTTACCGGCGGCGCCGGATTTATCGGCTCCAATTTTGTGCCTTATTTTTGCGAAAAATATCCGGAATATAACGTTATTAACTTAGATAAACTTACATACGCCGGAAATTTGGATAATGTTAAAGAATGCGAAAATATGCCGAACTATACTTTCGTAAAAGAAGATATTTGCAATGCCGATAAAATAGAAGAGCTTTTTGAAAAATACGATATCAAAGGCGTTATCCATTTTGCGGCGGAAAGTCACGTTGATAATTCAATCAAAGGTCCGCGCGCTTTTATCAACACCAATTTGGTTGGTACATTCAACTTGTTGGAAGCCGCTCGCAAGCATTGGATGGATGCCCCTAATAAATACAAAGCCGGCTACGAAGGCTGTCGTTTCCATCATATTTCAACCGATGAAGTGTACGGAACTTTAGGTGCTGAGGGATTTTTCAAAGAAACCACTCCTTATGCTCCTAACTCGCCTTATTCTGCAAGTAAGGCCGGCTCGGACTTTTTGGTGCGCGCCTATCATCATACTTTCGGTATGAATGTTACCACCTCAAATTGCTCTAACAACTATGGCCCGAAACAACATCACGAAAAATTGATTCCGCATATTATCGAAAAGGCATTGGCGGAAGAACCGTTACCGATTTACGGCAAAGGAGAAAATGTGCGCGATTGGCTTTACGTTTTAGACCATTGCAAAGCGATTGATTTGATTTATCATACAGGAAAAGCCGGAGAAACCTACAATGTAGGCGGTCATAACGAGCGCAATAATATTACGATTGTTAAAACCATTTGCGCTTTATTGGATGAACGCAAACCGCGTAAAAACGGCAAAAAATATGCTGACTTGATTACTTTTGTGGCAGACCGTGCCGGTCACGATTTCCGTTATGCCATCGACTCAGCTAAATTAAGCCGTGATTTGGGTTGGAAAGCCGACGAAAATTTCGATACCGGAATTGTTAAAACGGTTGATTGGTATTTGAAATAGTCCTTCTAATTTTATAGAAAGAAAAGCGTTGCTGTCCGTTACCGAACAACAACGCTTTCCTTTTAAAGCTTATTTCTCTTCTTCGTCTTTGAACGGAGTGAGGATAAAATCCCTTAATTCGGGATTTCTGCTCACCATAGCACGAGCTACGGCAAACATCAATGCTGCCGCGAATGCCGCTGCCACACCAAAGAGTAGTATCATTGTTGTGAAGAGCAACACGCAAGGCAGAACCATCTGCTTATCGCTCACCACCGCACCCCAAAGAGAGAGCAGCAGAGCAACCATAGCAGCCGCCAATCTGTTACTTCCCTCGTCAAGCGGGAAATCGTAACCGAGTTCCTCTTTCGGAGTTGCCACCATAACGATTACAAAGAGGACGAACATTACCAAGCAAAATACAGCCTTCTTTTTCATATTTTTTTTACCTGATACATCACCATTAATCTAATCAACTCCGAATAAACATTACTCCTTTAAGAACTAAATCTTCTACAACTTCTCTCTTGCTATCCGCTACTATTCTTCACAGGGCGCTCTCCAAATGCTCATTTTAGGAGATTAAGAGTTCTTCGTTGCTTTCAAAGTAGGAAAAGGTATTTATTCTTTGTCAAAAAAATCTCCGGATATCTCTCAGGATTTTTTTAAGTTACACATCAAATAACCTAGGGACTTTCAAGATAAAAATCTCTAATGTTTTCAATGTGCAGAATAATAATTCTTACATATATAAAACATAATCCCTAGGTTTAATCAGGGATATTCTAACCTGTTTTTGCAAATTTTGCAAGCTAAATTTGTCATATTTGACAAAAAAATCCCCGCGGATTGCTCTCACGGAGATTTCATAACACTCTTAAAAGATTAGATTATTTAACAGAATCTTTTAATACCTTACCGGCTTTAAAGCGCGGAGCTTTAGAAGCAGCAATTTTGATTTCTTTGCCGGTAGCCGGATTGCGACCCTTGCGGGCAGCGCGCTTAGCAATGTCAAAAGTACCGAAACCGGTAATTTGAACAGCTTCACCTTTTTTCAAAGCTTTGGTGATTACGGCAATAGCAGCGTTAACAACTTGAGAAGCTGCAACTTTGGAAGCCTCTGCTTCTTTAGCAACGGCATCAATGAATTCAGTTTTGTTCATATTATTCCCTTTCTTAATATTAAGAGTTATATAAAGGCATATTCGCCTTACAAGTCCATATTTCACGTATTTTTTATAAGAGTCAAACAAAATTGTCACATATCTAACAAAAAAATGTGTATAAATGCCATAATCTAAGGCATTTAATGCAAATTCACGTCTGTAAGTAATATTTTTTATCGATTCAGCTTGATTAAATTGCAATATTTCCGACTCGAACACGTAAAAGCTCGGATAACGTGGGAAATACGCAGAATGTTTTTTTCGCCGTGTACAAAAAAGGTACACAAGAAAAAGTCCTGCAAGCAATTATCCGCTAAACAAGTTCTTAAAATTTGAATTTTATTGTAAACCGATATATGTATTGGTTGTTTACACAGTATTTTTGAAGTTTAAAAAATCCCCCTCACAGCGGTTAAACTGAGAGGGGGATTTTAACTAATTTTATTTTAATCTCTTTTCCATTTTACAGAGACTATCTGATCGCCCTGATAGACAATCGTATCTCCCTTATCAAGAAGGATCAGATCTTTGGTGATATCAGAGACATTGTATTTTACAGCCAATCTCTTATCATTCTCCAAAGCAACAGTAACGTAGCCGATACCCACGTGGGCATTGCCAAAGGAGTGCATTTTCACTCTCCAGACAACAGATGTATCGCAATACTCTGCAACCAACGCTTTTTCGTTGCAATCCTGAATTTTTTTGTCTTCACATCCTAAGAAAAACAGACACACCACAAAAAATAATACTATTTTCTTCATAACCCAATAAATCGTGTCCTATAGCACGAGTTCTTAGTTAATAAATACAACATAATTTGATTCCTACATAGGAAATAACATTTTTCTTTAATTTTGTCAAGAATAAAATTTTGGCTATATTAACCTTAGTTGAAATATATCCCCTACATAAGAAAAAGCTGCTATCAGCACGGCGGCGCGTAAAAGCTCGGATAACGTGGGAAATACGCAGAAAGTTCCTTTGCGCAGTGTACAAAACGGTACACAAGAAAAAACTGCTATCAGCACGGCGGCGCGTAAAAGCTCGGATAACGTGGGAAATACGCAGAAAGTTCCTTTGCGCAGTGTACAAAACAGTACATAAGAAAAAACTGCTATCAGCACGGCGGCGCGTAAAAGCTCGGATAACGTGGGAAATACGTAGAAGGATTTTTTCACCGTGAGCAACAAGTTATGCGCTGATTTTAGCTAGTCTGGTGAGCTTAATACGCCGCAAGCCCTCTTGCGCGGTGTACAAAATGGTACATAAGCAAGAGGGCTTGCAAGTAGTGAGCCACTAGATTAACTAAAATTTGTATTGGTATTGAATGCCGACAATATTACTATGGCTGTAGTATTTTGCCTGCATATCTCTTGACTGCGGCTCATTTGGATTTGTATTGCGAGTACGGCCGTGCATCATAAATAAGTGAGAATATCCCATATCAAATTGATGATTTCCGTTCATATAACTGAAACCGCAAGAAGCCCAAATTCTGTCCACATCAGGAATACGATTGGTACGATACGTATTGCTCGGCGTAGGAGTTTGATCCCAAGCACCGCCGAAACGAAGCGTCCAATTTTTATTCAAGTAGTAATCTTCGCCCAAAGCAAATGTCCAAGCATCTTTCCATTTGTAATCAACATCGTAGTTACCTGCGGTTGACATAGCCGGAAATGTATAGAAACGATGCCATTGAGCATACTTCACCGAAGCCGATGTCCCCCATTTTTCACCGAATTTATGATAAGCGGATAAAATCCAGCTTGCCGGTAATTCCGGATCTGCCATAGTATTGTAGCGGCTGAAAGCATCTTGTCCAAGCATTTGCCCGATTTGGTTCATATACACATATTGTTTACCGCGCGGTTTCTGTGTACTTTTGAAACGATAAGATAAACCGACTCTGGTATTTTCATCAAATTCATACATAGCACCTAGCTGCAAAGTCTGCGACCAACCGTTAACACGATAATCGTTGTAGCCTAAATTACCGGCTAAAGGATGATTAACGTTAGAAGTCAACTGACCTTCAATCCAACGCAAAATAGCGCTTGCGCCCAGAGATAAACCATTATCAAAGCGATATGCGGTCGAGAAGTTAAAATCAATAACTTCCAAATATGATTTGCGGACACCGCCTTGTGACTGAGTAGCTACGTGGCTATCGTGTTTATATTTGGTAGAAAGTCCGTAAGGTACATACACACCGGCGCCGAAGAACAATTTATCATTATGATTATATTGTCCCAAAACGCTTGGCAGCGGCACCCAATAATCCATTTTATCGGTTCCGTATTGGGTTTTGGCTTTAGAATAAATCTGCGTTGCAGCCAATCCGCCCTGAATTCCGGAACGCTTGTTTGCGGTCATACCGGCCGGATTGAAAGCCATAGCGGAATAATCATCGCCCATAATGCCCATACCGGCAAAAGCGCGTCCCAAACCGGTCATTGAATATTCGTTTAATTGATACCCTGCAGCGTAAACATTACTTGCGCCCATTAATAAGGCTGCTGCGGTAGTTAAATAAAGTTTTTTCATTATAACCTCGTATTTTAGTTCATTACATTGTACAGATTATCATTCGGTATCGTAACGGTAAATATTTAATTTTCTGACATTTATGGTTTCTCAAAGGATACTAATTAATTTTTAAGAACTTTCTCTCGGTTTTTGAATTTTTTTGCTGTGGATAAGTATTGTTTGGTTGCAATTTAAATAAAAATAATTTTATGTTATATACAAATATTGATGTGTATAATATTTTTTATGGAGAAGAAAATGGCAACAGTTAATGAAACAGAATTTTCGGATATTTATATTGTTCCGGACGGATTAGCCTATATCTGGGGGCAAAAAACACCAAGCGGATTGGTAGCCACTCATCCTGATGATTATGAAGAATTTTATCAGGCATTGAAAGATACTTACGATGGGGAAAATCCAAGCTATTTGGTAAAATACAAAGGTTTAAACTATCGTGTTGAGCGAACCGTTACCCTTGACGGACAGCAATTCTGCGCTCGTAAGATGCCGCACAAAATTCCGGATATAAATAAACTTGGAATCGATGAACGCCTGTTGAATTATTTGAAATCATTAAGCGGTTCTTCCGGATTAATTCTGCTTGCCGGCACCACGGGGTCAGGTAAAACAACCACCCTATCTTCTTTATTAAAAGAATATCTTGAACGCGACGGCGGCTATGCTTTTACATTGGAAGATCCGGTAGAAATGCCGTTGGACGGTACTTATCTCACCCCGAATGGTGAATTCGGCATTTGTAAACAAATGACACCTCCTGGAGGTTCTTGGGAAGCCGGTCTTCGTTCAATGCTTCGTTCTAAACCGCGTTATGTATATTTAGGTGAGATTCGTCAGCCGGAAATTGCTTCCGAAGCTCTGCGTGCCGCCATTTCCGGACACTTGGTATTATCTACCATTCACGCCAGTACGGTTAGCGATGCGGTTCAATCCATCGTAAAATATGCCGCTGCCAGCGGTATTTCCGAAGAAATGGCCTATGATTTGACCGGTAACGGTATTTTGGCAGTTTTGCACCAAACTTTGGTGGGCGTTCCTAAAAAGCCTAAGATTGAGTACGTATTTGCTAACCCTGATACTTCTGCCGGTGACCAAGTACGCGGTATTATTAAGAGCGGAAAACTTAACCTTGCCACCACGATAGAAACGCAAAAGATTCGTTTATCTCGCGGTATTCCGTTATTTGAATAAATATATAAAGCTGTTTAAGGCAACCGACAAATTCGGTTGCTTTTTTTTACAAATATTTACAATTTATCAACCTATATTGTATTACCATAATTGTGGTGGAAACTGTGAGGACAATTGTATAATGAGTGATATTGAAGAAATAACAGATAAAGCACAAAGCGTATGGGAAAGTTTTAAAAAGGTATTTTCTTTACTGAAAGAGCGTAAATGGTTTGCCGCATTTAAGGAATGCTTCTCATTTCTCAGGCTTATTTACCGTAATTATCTGAAAGGAAAGTATTTTACAATAAAAGGCAAAAAAATTCCTCGCACTTTAGTTGCCGTTGCAACTTTATTACTTGTATATACCGCCTTGCCTTCAAATGAAACGAAACAACCTACGGGAGAACAACCGATTGCGGAAGCCGCAAATGTAAAAAAGGAAGCGGATATTTTTGATAAAGACGGACTTAAAGTTTATGATTTACGTAAATGTGAAACCGAAAAGTCTGTCGGAGTATGCGGTAAAATTGAAAACTACGGAGATTACGATTTCGGCAAAATAACCGTGAATATTACGTTTCACGCTCCTGACGGAACAGTCATATATGACGGCGGCGTAGAAGCTGCCGATGTAAAATCGCACACCCGTATAAAGATGACGGCGCCTTGTCCTGATGAATTTTCATATTTCAAACTTAAAGACGTAACTCTTGAAGATAAAAAAACAGCTGAATAGCTGTTTTTTTTTGCTTATTTATATATTGCCATTATCAACAGCAAACTTAATCCTATCGGAGCCACATACCGCAGAGTTATTAAAAAGTATCTGGTAAATAAATCAGATACAAAGGCACTGCGGCGAATATTATGTATAATCGGTTTCATTGCTTTATACCCCACAAACAGCGCCATAGTCAGGGAAACTATGGTAGCGGTGTAAGTTGAGGCAAGCCAATCAAATAAGGTAAACAAATCACGACCGAAAACCTTTATTTCAACCGCACCGGAAAAAGATAATGCGACGGCGGTAAATCCGGCTCCGGTTATTAACATAACCGATAAAACCGCATTAAAACGCGAGAATTTAAATTTATCCATTAATAAATTAGCCAGCATTTCAAAAATAGACATTGTTGAAGTAATTGTCGCAAGCGTCAGCAACAAATAAAAAGATAACGACCAAAATCGCCCGCCTGATAATTGCTGAAAAACGTGAGGCAAGCTGATAAACGTCAATCCGGGACCGGAAGAAACCGAAACTCCGGCGGCAAAAATAGCCGGTATAATGATGAACACGCTAAGCAATGCCGCCAAGGTATCAAAAAATTCAATATGCCGCACGGCCTGAAACAGATTATCTTTCGCCGAAAAATAAGAACCGTAAACCAGCAAAATACCAAATCCCAAAGAAAGTGAAATAAAGGCTTGCCCCAATGCCGCGGTAAATGTTTCAAACAGAGGAGTAAAACGGAAACCCTCATCGGTAAATCCTAAATGTTTCATATCCAAAGTCAGCAGAAAATCGAGTCCCTTATCAGCTCCGTCTAATGTTATTGAGCGCACACTTAAAGCAATAAATATAACAAATAATATCGGCATCAGGTATAAACTGGTTTTCTCCAAACCTTTTTTCACGCCGCCGATAACAATTAAAGCGGTCACCAACAAAAATATCATTCCGTTACTGAACTGGATGGAAAAACTTTGGGTTAAATTTTCGAACTCGGTTGTCAAATCATTCTGCTTTATCAACATCAGTTTTCCGCTCAATGCTTCCAAAAAATAATAAAGCACCCAACTTGCCACCAAAAAATAAAAAGAAAGGCACATAACAACGCCTATAACGGCAAACCAACCGCCGAAAAACGACCACCATTTAAGGTGTTTCATTCCGATATTTTCCCCGATAACATTATATGCGTCTACACAATTACTTTTAGATGTTCTGCCAATCGCAATTTCGGATACCATAAGCGGGTTGCAGATAAAAAGCAAAATCAGCAGATACACTAATATAAAGCTTAGTCCTCCGTACTGTCCGCACAGATACGGAAAACGCCAAATATTACCCAATCCGATAGCGGAACCGGCAGCGGTTAATATAAATCCCCATTTACTGCTGAAATTTTCTTTTTTCATTGTATTATCTTTCTTAAAAGTTCCAATTTTTGCTCATTATAAAAATTTTTATGGAAAATAACACATTGAAATTTAAATATAAACAGATTTAAAAAGACTCAATAATAATTTGTGTTGCGATAAAATAATACAGTCACCTTTTTTTGCTTTATTTTTCTGTCACCCCTATTTTTTGCCGACAGGCGAAAAATTCAAGGGGTCTACGAGTTTTTTAATTAATCGGAAGATACTCTAACCTTTCTCTGCTCGGAGTTATGACGATAAAAAAACAAAAGTCACCCCTCGTTTTCGCCAGAAAACGTCAGAGGGGCTTCCGATTAAAATATAACAATAAAGTCATCCCTTTTTTGCTTTTGTGACCAAAAGCAAAAATCAGAGGATCTTCCGAGTAAATAATAAAGAAGCAATGCTATCGCATTGAAAGGTCAGATACCTTGACGAGGTGATGCATCGCACACCTCGAGGTATGACGTCTTCGTATTATACACAATCATAATCAAGCCTCAAAAGAAAAACCGTTCCCTTTTAAGGAACGGTTTTTCTTTTTTTGTTATGAATATTAGTTAAGAGCTTCATAAGAGCTGATGGCAATCATTTTAGCATCAGTCTTATTGAATGAAACCTTAACTTTCTTGGCCTCCCAACGTACCTCAGGTGTAATGGATGAGTATGCGTAGAAAGTTTTGCCTTCCTGTCCGCTGAGGCGGAAATAGTAAGCATTACCCTCCTGCACTTTCTCCAATACAACGGCCTCAATCGTAACGAGCGACTGCTTATCAGCGGTCTGGAACTTTACGCTCTTATTAGCAGACGCTTTATAATAAGATGTCATATAAGACGCCTTTGCCTCTTCAAGAGTTGTACCATAACCCCAAACAGCCTTATCGTCAGTTGAACAGAAGCCGTAGTATTTAACGGTTAAGTCCTTAGTTGAAACGTAGGTGCTGAAATAAGTCTTCAAGCCTTCTATGTTATAGAAAATTGGCTCAGTCAAATCTAAAACACCCTGATTCATCTCAACATTGAGGTCTGTATTAGCCTCAAGAACTTTGATAGCCTCCTGCTCCGAAATACCGCTACGCTTGAAATATTTGGCGGCACCGGTGCGAATATCGATAAGCAGATAACCTTGCGTACCGACGGCATCGGTCTGAGCTTGTACTCCTACATAGTAGAAGCAGCCGTTTGGCGTCTGGACAATGTCCATACCCTTGCAAGCTTGAAGCAGACCATTCTTATCTGACCAGTGGAAGTAACCGTTTTTATAGTCACCCCAAGTATACAGGCGCTCATAAATCAGGCTCTCCGGCTGAATACAATTCACAAACTTCGGAGCACTCTCCGGAGTATACCATTTGATATCGCCGCTCTGCATATCAACGATAGCCACACCTGTGACCACCGGAGTTGACATACCAACACTGTTCTTCAAAGTGGTGACGGGAGAGAATGGACGTCCGTTCTCATCGATTTCCATATTGAAGTCGTCCAGAATGGTTGAAGCATATCCGTTATTACGAAGATGACGCTCCAAATTGTATTCAAAGTTTGCACCGTTGGTATAAGCAAGCTTAATAGGCTCGCCGTTTACCTCGGTGATTACGTAAGCCTTATCCTCGTCAGAGGCATCAACTAATACGTATGCCGGAGTATACTTCTGCTTCCACCACGTGAAAAAGCCTTTGTGCTCCAGAGGAGCGACATAGACTAACTGATCGGTATAGTCAATGTTGACTTTTTGACCGTCAGCAGTAGTGGCAACGAACTTGCCTGTAAAGCTCTGCTTGGTCATCTGTCCAAGTTCGTAGGTGTTCTTCAAATCACCCATCTTGGTGAGAATTACGCGCTCGGCAACCTCAGGGCTAACCGTGCACATTTTCTCCACAGGAATCGGAGAAACCATTTTCTTTACCTCGGCATCCTTGGCAACCTCAACTTTCAGCAACTGCTGCTGATATGAGGTGTGGAAGAAGTCCCACGTATAGATAGCCGAAGCGATAAGAAGAAGAATACCTCCCAGAGCTGACCAAAAGCCATACTTCCAGACAGGAGTTTTCCAAGCATCTTCCCACTGATACGCATCATACTCGTGTTTCAGGGTGCGGAAAGATGTAAACCATAGAGTCAGCCCGGCAAAGATGATTAACTCTATATATACAGTAGGATAATCATACTGAATCACCGGCTGCGTAAAATAGTTTATCACGTGGAAAATTCCACCCAGCACCAGAGCCGGAATCACTATCGGTAGCCAAGCTTTCCACCCTTTTTCAGGATTTGGCTTTGCTGCAAAATAGTTAAATACACAGTAGATAGCCACCAGAAGCAAAGAGAAAATTACATATGTCATAGTCTCTATTTGTTTGCGCTTTGGACAAGGGTGCGCACGGATACCTATATCTCCATAACCCCATAATTATTTATTAATATTCTATAATCACTTACAAGTAACATCATTCTAGCGATTTTTCTTAATTTTGTCAATAAAATTCGGTAATACCGCTCATATAAAAAAACAAGGCGAAGTTTATACCTCGCCCTGCTCTGTTTATTTGCTTTACAAAAGCTGATTAATTAGCTTTCTTCAAAGCTTCGCCTAAAGCGTCACCCAAAGAAGAACCGCTTGCATTGTTAGAATATTCTTCCAACACTTTCTTTTCTTCTTCAACTTCCAAAGCCTTAATGGATAAGCCTATCTTCACGTTTTTCTTATCAACGGAAGTAACTTTGGCTTCTACCACATCACCGGCTTTGAAGTTATCCGGATTCTGAGCAGATTTTTCTTTAGACAAGTCAGCTTTCTTAATCATTGCTGTTAAGCCGTCAACTTCAACGGTAATACCCTTGTCATCGGTTTCTTTAACAACAGCCTTTACAACATCGCCTTTTTTGATGTTTGCCAAAGCCATATTAACGCTATCTTCAGACAATTGTTTAATACCCAAGCTGATGCGTTCTTTTTCAACATCAACATCAATGATTTTAGCTTCAATTTCCTGACCTTTGGTGTAGTCTTTAACAGCTTCTTCACCGGATTTATCCCAAGAAATATCCGATAAGTGAATCATACCGTCAATTTCATCGGTCAAGCCAATGAACAAACCAAATTCGGTAATGTTCTTAATTTTACCGGTAATAACCGAGCCGACAGCGTGCTCTTCAACATAAGCGGCCCACGGATTCGGCATACATTGCTTGATACCCAAGCTGATACGTCTTTTATCAATATCAACTTCCAAAACCTTAACTTCAACTTCTTCGGAAGTAGAAACGATTTTACCCGGATGAACATTCTTTCTGGTCCAGCTCATTTCGGAAACGTGTACCAAACCTTCGATACCGTCTTCCAATTCAACAAACGCGCCGTAATCGGTAATATTGGTAACTTTACCTTTGTAAATTTCACCAACTTTGTACTTATCGGCGGCAGCTTGCCACGGGTCGCTTTCAAGTTGTTTCATACCCAAGCTGATGCGCTGTGTATCTTCATTAAAGCGAATAACCTGAACCTTAATGGTTTGACCAACCGTGAGCATTTCTGCCGGATGATTAATGCGTTTCCAAGAAATATCGGTAACGTGCAACAAACCGTCAACACCGCCCAAGTCAACAAAGGCACCGTAATCGGTAATATTTTTAACAACACCGTCCAAAATAGAACCTTCTTTAATACCGTCTATCAATTCGGCACGAGCTTCGGCTCTGGTTTCTTCCAAAACAACACGGCGAGAAACAACAATGTTGCCTCTGACCTTATCCATTTTCAAAATTTGGAACGGTTGAGAAATTCCCATCAACGGAGTAATATCTCTAATCGGGCGAATATCAATTTGTGACCCCGGCAAGAAAGCAATAGCGCCGTTCAAATCAACCGTAAAGCCGCCTTTAACGCGACCGAAGATAATACCGTTAACACGCTCTCCGGCATTCATAGATTTCTCTAAGTCAGCCCATACTTCTTCACGACGAGCCTTCTCACGAGAAAGAACGATGTTGCCGTCTTTATCCTCATAGCGATCAACCAATACTTCAACGGTGTCGCCTGTTTTGAGTTCCGGATTGGTTCCGAATTCGCGAACCGGAATATTGCCTTCCGATTTCAAACCCACATCAACCGTTACATAATCCGGAGTAACTTTTACGATTGTACCTTTTACTACTGTACCCAAGATGCCGTTTTCACCGAATTGTTCATTCAACAAATCTGCGAAATTTTCCTTCATTTCAGGCATATTAAATTCTGTATTTGCCATATAAATTTAGTTTTCAAAAATTGCCGGCTCAATAACGAGCGGACTTGCGCGAAATTAAACGAAACTGCCGCAAAAGAGCGCGCCCTCATCTTACGGCTGACTTTGTTATATACAAAAATTATTATTTTTCAAGCATTTTTTTCGGTTTTCAGCCATTTATCAGCCATATAAAAACTTTTTACACTCAACGACCGCCACTGCGTTTATTAAAGGGAGACAAAATTTGGCGCGATATTCCGTAAGAGGCCTCAAATTCTCTTATATTGTCTTTACTCAAAACTATACCGTTATGGCTTACCAATATATCTTTACCGGAAATCAATATATTAGTCCCGTCATCAAACAAAACTCTGTCTTTACCGTTTTGGGTATGTTCAAACTCCGTTTTAATAATATTGTTTTTTGCCCCCTTAAAATCAAATTCTTTTACTCTGCCTTTTTCATCAAGCAAGAGGTTGTGACGATTATCTATTAACAAGTTATCTCCGTTTGCAAACGACATACAATTACTTCCTTCAAAAAAGCTCGTAACTTTCAGTTCTTTATTGGTTCTGATTGTGCTTCTCGGAGTTTGCAACGCATTAAAATAACTTGATTTGGTATACCAACGGGTACTGTCGCCCCAATCGATACTTCGGTTAAACAGATTTATGTATGCGCCGTTTGGCAGTTTCACACTTTTTATTTTACCGTCAACAACAGCAACCTTGGCACTCCCGCCGTATTTTTTTTCGGAAGTTTTATTTTTTTCCGGAATTTCAGTTTGTTGCGCCGCAAATTTTATGCTATGCAATATTTTATGATTTTTGTGATCCAAGACAACAATTCTACCATCAAAATTTCTATACGCGTAAATATTATCCCGAAATTTTCTGACTACCGGTCCGAACTCAAATAATCTGTTTTGCATTATTTGCAAATCTATGCCGTATTTTTTTTCTTTTTCATTGTCGCAAACAGCTTCTTTCAAAGAATCGCTAAGGTATTGATGACTTAACTTGGGACGAAACTCGGCATATTCGCGCCATTTTGCTCGTTCATCAGCGTTAATAATTTCCGTTTTCCGTAAATAATCCAACGCGCTGTGAATATTTAAGTTTTTACCGTTTTTATCGCAATTTATACCGTGTCTTATACAATGCCCTATTATTGAACATTCGGCAGCGTGGAAAGATTGTAAAAAATCAGAACGTTTTTTATAAGCTTCCATACGATTATACAGGCGCTCATATTTGCTTTCATCATTAAGCACATCATCAACGATTTTCACATTCGGCAAAATCTTACGCAAATCTTTTGCCAGAGTATAAAACTCTACACTCATAGGCAAATAATTCAATTCTACTTCTATCGGCTTATCCGCATCATATTGTTCCGCAAATTCTTTTACCCTCTTCTTAAACTTATTTCTGCTTTCCGACCTGCGGCGAATTAAACGATTGGGATTAATTTCAGCCATAATCTCTTGCATTTGATGCAGCACCGCTATATAAGATTTCATACGTTGATGAATCGTTTTGTTCTCTTTATCGCAAAGTTTAAGATATGATGTTATCCGTCTCTCTCTTTTGGCTTCGGGATTTCTAGGCTTTTTAGGCATAAATAATTCAAACTCATCTAAAGATTCCCATTGATGACGCATAAAATTGCGTATATCATCGTATTCCAAAAAATTATCCGGCAAATTAAGTATTCCGTCCGCTTTAGCTTTTATAATCCCTTCCCTGCCGTCTTTTGCTTCATACATCTCCAAACAAGCTGTCTTTATCACTTCAGAAAAAGAACTGATTAATTCTATTAAATTATTTTCATTTATCGCTATTTTTTCTTCGGCATAAGTCAACATTGATTTTTTTGTAAAATCACTATCCAAGACATACCCGTTATGACGAAAATGTTCACTCATATTCACCATAACAACGATTTTTGTCTGCAAGTCAGGATCCCCCATATATTCAGACAATAATTTATCTTTGTCTTTTTCACTGGTGTAAACTGCTTTGTATCGGCCGTCTATGTTAAACTCCGTATTTCCGAGGGTGGCATTCTGAGGAAAACATATTTTAAAACGTTCAATCATAGACGGCAAATGCATACCTAAGGTTATACTTTTATACGGGCTCGAAACATAAATCGGAGCTTTGCCGTTATCTTCTTCGTCTTTGATATGTTTTAGAGATATATATGTGCTCTTACCGTCTCCCCTGATATCATTTGCGATAAAATCGGCAAATTCTTGCGCTTCGCCTTTGGTTGTCGGATTGATATGCCACGGATAGTCACTTATTTCGGAATACATATCCCCCATCTGTTCCATCGCCAATTCGGCATCAGATGTCAGCAAAATTGACTGCTCGTGCAAGCGTGCCATAAACAGATAATCCTCATACAACGTATTCAAATCATTAATTGTATCAGGAGAAATTTTGGCATACATATCTTCTTTGTAATCTGTCATTTTTAACCTCTCGGTTTTTCATACAATAACCAGTCATTTTTGTCAAGAATATTAAAACGATTCGCAGCACCTATATACTTAAACTTAACTTATTAAAGGTCAAATTGAATTAAAATACGCTAATTGTAAGATAGTCCTTAATTTTCAATATATTCAGCTGAAAAAGTGTAATTTTTTACATCTGATTCCGTAAATAAGAATCGTAAAAATTTAGCATTTAATTAAGCTTAAATTTCATATACACCATACCGCAAAACTACATCACCAAAATATTCCATTCCAAAAAATTTTAGTAACTTCGCATATTGAACTCCAATGAATAATATAATATCCAATGATATACAAAAACAATGGAATACTGCATAAATATTCGTTTTTAAGCTTAGGATACATATACCACAGCAAGTATATTACAAATAGGCATAAACAAGTTGTCTCTGTTATATCATCTTTAACGGTAATTTTTATGTGAGACATCATATAATATGCCAAAAGACCAAATATCCCCCAAAGATGCCTAAAATATTTTTTATACAAAGTATATAATATATTATATGTACTAATATTTTTCATCTTCATCTTTCTTTCTGAAATAGCCATATCCATAAGGAACCGTTTGCATAGTTCCGTTCATTATTGTCCTACCTACCAATTAAAAATATTTTTTAAAATATAAAGTGTTGGTTCGTGTTCATATAACAGATAAGCAATAGTTAAAGGTATTGGGATAAATTGCACCCAATACCCTTTAACGATTTTGAAATCATCTATAAATATAGCAACGCACATTAGAGCCATATATGTATAACCGAGCCAATTATCCATTATAGTCGCTGTTCCACATACAAATACAAACAGGATAAAACTTATAGCCCAAATGGTTTTCTCTAAGATTTTTGCTTTATCTTTCATCTTCATCTTTCTTTCTGAAATGGCCATATCCATAAGGTATTGATTGTATTGCACTATTCATCGCTCCTCTTCCTAATCGATACATATTATTTCCGCTACCAAAGAGTTTATTTCCAAATGCAGTTCCTCCTACATTTGTTCCAATGCTCATACCAATATTCTTCGCATACTCATTCAATGTGTTTTGGTTGGTATATCCGGCACCGTTGGCAATGCCGGTTGCGACGGTATTGAGCCATCTGGCACGAGCAATATCTTCCGGATGCGAAATGACTTTACCCAAACTTCCGGTAAATCCTTTTGCCTTAAAAGGTATAATCGGAGATATTGCACTACCGATAATCTCACTTCCTGCCGAAATTGCCGGATTACGCTGGTATCCGTCATTTAATTCTTGCCGTGCAAAATCGCGGTATTCCTGATATCCTTTACTCCAAGCATCGCCGAGACTTTCCCCGTTCACATTTTGACCGGACGCACGCATTAAACCGTTTGCCATCGCTCTACCTGTACCGCCTATTGTGCCCAAAGCTTCATCACTCCAGCCTAAACTTATTCCTTGTGCTGTGTGATTAATACCGTCGGTAATCGCTTGTCCCAAACCTCCGTTATCTTGCTGTTGCCGATTTTTCGTTATGCCACCTATATAGTTTCCGCTGTCATCGTACTCATCATATTCGGATTCACTCATTGGCTGTTGCATTTTTTGCCTATTCGCCTCAAACTGTTGCTGTAAAGCATTTCTTTGTGCTTGTGCATTCATATCGTACGATGCTCGTGATTGCAGCTGAGATATTTTGTTATCAATTTCTTCGTTCATTTGTGCATATCGCATATTTCTTGCCAGATTTTTTCTTAATTCGTTTGTAATTTTATACTCCTTTTTATATTATTTCAACAAAAATTAAACTTTATGTTAAAACAAATTTAAAACGGAACAGAGATTCCAAAAATAAAAACGGAACAGTAGAATATCTCAAACGAGAGGTATTCTATGGAAAAGAACGAGTTAAAGAAGTACAAAAATATCATAAAACAAGGTTTAAGTATCA
>JAFUSH010000066.1 GCA_017471705.1 Alphaproteobacteria bacterium
CAGCATCACTGTCACAATCGCTGTCTTCAAGTTTTGTATTGATGTGAATGCTGTATCCATTCGAGAATGTGATGTCGAACACGCCGTCTTCACAGACAAATTCGGCTTTGCCAGGAATTTGAATAACAGCTCCGGAATTCAAGCCGCTTTTATCGCTGACAAGTTCCAGCGGGATTAAAGCAATCACTCCTGCGTCAACTGGATACTCGTGGTCGTGATTATCGTAGTAAACTCCATCGCCATAAGCTGTTCCGGCAATCGCAAATGAAGAACCCTCGTAGTCGAAAACGCCATCAGCAAATTTCTTTTTCTTTCCCCAGAAGTCGTAGTAAACGTTATCGCTGAGAACATAACAAGGATCAGCGATTGCAAATCCTTCTTTGCTGGCAATTTTGCCGGTAGTTATTCGTTTTATTTGTTTCTCTTTTTTCTCTTTTCTATGCACTGTTAAGCCTCCTTAAACGGTAATTGCAATAGTAACTGCAATAGTAACTGCTGTATTTTTCTTTGAAATAGCAAGAATGACATAACGCTTACAAGATAATCCTGCATTACTCACATCACTCACCATTTTCCTTCGTAGCACTTGAAAACTTCACTCAAAATATCGGAGTTATACACGCCGACATGGCCGTATGTTGGATGCGGAGCTTGGCCGATGGTGTATCCTTTCTCTCGTGATAACCGAGCCGCGGCTTTCCCAAGTTTCCCATAATCGTTCGGATTTACTCGGTATTTATTGAGAGCTATGTAGCCGGTGATTGTGTACCAATCCATGCCGACCGTCGGGTTTAACATCGGGTTTAGTTTTGCTTCAAATTTCGTTTCCAAGTCATTAACCTGAGTTTTCATGGCCGAAACATCGGTCTCTACGGAATAGACTTTGCTCTCAACCACAGCCATTCTTCGCTCTTGTTCTACCAACATCTTGGCTTGTTCAAGAAGAAATTCCGCAGGGGAGAGATGCTTTGCTGAATACATTCCAGTCTTTCTTATAGCTGGAATGACATCGTGTATTATCCAACGCTTAAAAAGTTTTGCTTCAGGCTTACGAGAACTGAGAACTAACGAATAAAGTCCAGATTCGCTTACAACTGATACTTCCTGTATTCCGCCAGGGGTGTCGGTTAAAGCTACGCCCTTTTCATCAGGATCAAGACGAGTTATAGCATCTCGATTATTTTTTATTTCTAATGCTCCGCACACATCAGACGCAACGAACCAAGGCTCACCATTGAGAAAAACTGTTCTAATTTCGCCGAATTGTTCATGGCTAAAGACCGCCACGGTATTACTCAAATTACTCAAAGTTGTTTCAAACACACTCCCTTGCGTTTTTGCATTTGAAGTTTTGAACTTCTTGAATAGCTTGTTGAAGCCATTGAAGTCCTTAAATTAGGGAGGCTTTCAGCAGAACGTTTGCATCGTCTCCCGATTCCTTCTCTCATTACAGCTAAATGCTGTTTATTATTTTGTTTTCTTTAATTTTTTTTGTCTTCGACATCGTGTCGTATGATCTGGACGATTGAATAGTCGCTGGAAAAAAATAAACCCCCTACTATATAATTCGGGAGAGCAAAAATGACTGTAGGTAAAAATACCCTATTTTTAAGAAGCAGCTCCAAAAACGCATCGTAAAACGCAAAAAATCATGATTAGAAATACTCATCTGGTGATCATTGTCCACGGCTTCTTTGGATTATTGATCGCTCTTTTTTGAGCAGGCAATAAAATGAAGTCTCTGCCTTCTTCAAAGCCATATTCGCACATGCGAGGAAACCAGGCTTTGTAGGCCGTTTTGCTTCCTAACATTTGATGAAGATCACGGCCAAGCACAGTAGAACGTTGACTGCTGTATTTAACTTTAACTAATTCAACTGACACGTTTTCGTTCATGTTGTTCGTGCCGTTTATATTAGCTATATCAATCATCAGCCATCAGCCTTTCTTAAGCCTTTCTTAAGCCTTTCTTAAAAATATTATCTCGTTGAAGTTATTAAATAAAACAGGGAGGCTTTCAGCAGAACGTTTGCATCGTCTCCCGATTCCTTCTCTTACAACAGCTAAATGCTGTTTATTATTTTGCTTTCTTTAATTTTTTTTGTCTTCGACATCGTGTCGTATGATCTGGACGATTGAATAGTCGCTGGAAAAAAATAACCCCCCTACTATATAATTCGGGAGAGCAAAAATGACTGTAGGTAAAAATACCCTATTTTTAAGAAGCAAGCCTGAAAAATGTCTTTTTAAGTCGAAAAATAATAACTAAAACGCTCATGAAGTAAGCTAATACAAGGCTTTATGAGCGTTTTATGATTTGCAAAAAGAAAAATTTAAATTTTTCTGAGAAAGTTATTTCTCGACTTTTTTGAATTTAAGAGAATAGGCGCAGCTAACAACATCAAAATCGACATAAACCAGCTCAGTAACTGTATCTTACGTACCTGTCTTGTGTCCCAGTTTTGAAATTATGATGATATTCACAAAGACTCTGCCAGTTATTTTGATCCCAGAATAATTTTGAATCCCCTCGATGAGGCACAATATGATCAACTACTGTAGCTTTAACATATCGTCCTTCCTTCTGACACATGACGCACAGCGGATGAGCGGCCAAGAATCTCTTACTTGCCTTCTGCCAAGCATAGTTATAACCGCGAGCCGTCGCGCC
>JAFUSH010000067.1 GCA_017471705.1 Alphaproteobacteria bacterium
AAAATGAATTTGTGCATTATCGGTAAGCTGAATATTAAATGAAGCTCCGTCAGCGTTATAAATAGAATTACCCATATTTATACCGCCGGAAGTAGAAGAAGCGGAGTTACCGATAAATTCCCAAACGGCATTTGAATAAACTGAGCCTTCAATTCTGCCGGCATTATAAATAGCGCCGCCGTATCCCGCCGTATTGCTTCTGTATACGGAATCTTGGGCAATATAAACCGTTATTTTACCTTTGGTGCCGTCGCTCGGACCGTTATAAATGGCGCCGCCGAGAGCCGAACCGCCGGCGGTAACCGCGCGGTTACCGGTAAATGTTCCGCCTTCCAAAGTAATTTGTCCGAGGTTGGCAATGGCACCGCCCAGAGCATTACCGGAACTGACGCCTTGCGCATAGTTTTCTTTGAATATTGAGTTATAACGGATTGCTCTTATATTACCTTCGGTATCATTATAAATAGCACCGCCGGCGGCAAGAGATGAAGCTACAGCATAGTTACCGGCACTTCCGGCAGTGCTTTCATCATTGCCGAAATAAATCATATTTGCATCATCAGCACTTGCTATATAGATATCTCCGTCATTGTAAACAGCTCCGCCGTAAGCTGTCGAACCATACACAATAGAGCCGGTTGTCGCAGTTTTTCCCTGTCCGACATAGTTATTAACAAAGGTTACAATTCCATCTAAGTTAATCTGACCTCCGAAATCTCCGAGAGCCGGATATTGGCTGTTTTTATCGTTATAGATGGCGCCTCCTTTAGAGGTTACACCGATAGCGTGGTTATATTCAAAACGATCATTGTTTGAAATGTATTCGCCTTCATTATGAATGGCACCGCCGGTAGCTAAAATACTTAAGTCACCGTTAGTGGTATCATCGGAATTATTTTTCCAAACATCAAGTATTTTGCTCTTTACCTGAGAAGGATCACCTTCCACATAGGTGGAATATTCCATAAGTTCATTTCCGGCGTGGTTGTTTACATAAGTGGAACCGCCGCTGGATTCAATGCTTCCGCTGACAACGGTTGTTCCGTACAGTGCATTTGAGCCGTTGTAGATGGCGCCGCCGGCTGCGTGATTAAAGTGCATTACATAGTTTTCATTAAAGGAAGATCTTACTATATCGGCTTGGTTGGCGCTATAATTTGAAATAGCACCGCCGGCAGCCATACCTGTAGTATCTTTCGTACTAAATTCATTAAGGAAGCGGGTTGCACTGTTGTCATTAAATTCCGTGCGGTAAATACTTAAAGCCGTATTGTTGTTTTCGTTGTTCATATTGGAGATAACACCGCCGCCGTTAATGGCTAGTCCGTTTAATACGGTAATATTATGTTTGTGTGAAACAACCGTAGAAACTACTTGAACACCGGAAGTGTTGTAACCGAAAAATACAATACCTTTATTACGAATCCAAGCATCATTATGAGTATCGCTGGCGCTGCCGCCGCCGTCATTCATAACTTCTTTAAGGTTATATCCGGAGTTGCCGTATATATAGGCAACATCATCGACGCTGTGGTCGGCATCTTTTCCGTATACAGTCATCCCCATATATTGAAAACGCGGGGTTGACGCAGAATCATAAACAGTTGCGTTTGCAACAGGTAAAAACGCAAATATGCCGGCTGCACATATATTAAGCAATAAGCATTTGCGCAATACGCTTTTATATTGTGCGGTTAATAAACCAATTCCGTTACGGCTCAATTTTAGCATAGTAATCCTCCTTATTCTATACCGTTACCATAAATAGAAATTGTTAATATTTTCATAATAAAAAAGAAAAAAAGTGATGATGGTCTGATATTAGGGTTTTATGCAGAGGTATTTCATAATAAAAAAACTCCGCGAAAACGGAGTTTTTTTTGAGTTTGAAACGATTACCAGACGTATCTGATGTTTCCGCCGACCCCCCAAGCTTTATATTCGGAACCGAAGGTGTAGTTACCGAAAGCACCGATAGAAAAGTTGCGGATAATTTCGGCATCGGCACCGATTTCAATACGTCCCAAAGTTTCATTTTCAATTGTATCTTCGTATTTATTATCATCAATTTTTACCGTTCCGCCGCTGGAAATGGTTTGAATAACCGACGGTTTGATGTATCCCGTTGTCGGTAATTGATACTCGTTGTTGAATTGGTATTCGTATTTAAGTCCGGCTTCAAGCTCCACATTATTAACGGCATCAATGGAAACTTTCTTGCCGTTGATATCATTTGCATCTTTAAATTTGATGAAATTATATGTTGCACGCAAAGACGGAGTTAAAACTTCGCGGCGGGTCAAACGGGCGTTATATCCTATTTCAGCTTGAGCGCCGATATTATAACCGTTGACAGTACCGCTAACATTGGTATCTGTTTTCAAATCAACGTCAAGCGAACCGCCGTATGCAGCTACTAAGGTATAGAGATTACCGGAATATTTACGATAGTATAATCCGGCAATCAGACTGGTTATATCAAGCTCACTTCCGAAATCGGTAGTATATCTTTTACCTTTGCCGTCATTTTCGTATGTTCCGTTACGATAAGAACCGAAAACTCCGTACATATCGTAGCGGGTAGGTTGATAATCCAGACCGAAATCAATTCCTTTAAGAGTGAAATCGGTTTCAACAGGATTGTCATAAGTACCTCTTCTGTACATAGGAGTTGCCCATATTCTCTTCATATCACCTGTGTTTTCGCATCTGCAGAAACCGTGGTCACATTCGTCTTGATAACAACTGCATAAATCACGATTTGTTTTTGATATAGGTGACATAATGGAACGTGTTTGTTCCAAAGCCGCACGCGGCAAATCAATTAACGCCAAGTCCTCAGGTCCAAAGTCCGGATCTCGGTATAAGAACCAATCGTATACCGAACCGTTTATTTCATAGCCGATTTTAATTTCGTAATTATCATTCACGGCAGTTGTCGAGAAAGTATTGGCAAAATCATAATCGGTTTGGCTTGTCTGAGTTTGGGCAAAATAAATTTTATCGTCTGACCCCAAATAAACTTGGTTGATATAATTGTTAGACAAATCGTGGAATACAATTTTTGTCGTAGTATCGGCATCATTATGAATTGTATTATCAATCACGATAATATCAGCTTGGCTTGCCGACGGATTTGCCGACGGATTGTTCAGGTTGACGACAATTTGGCTGCCTTCTTTACTCTTAAGATTATCAATGTGGACATTAGTCAGTAATCCGTCAGCGGCAACATTTAGG
>JAFUSH010000025.1 GCA_017471705.1 Alphaproteobacteria bacterium
CCGGTACGACATCTCGTAAAAACTCGGATAATGAGTCAGATGCGCCGCAATTTTTCGACGACGTACCGTAAAAATTCATTTGGTGTGTATAAATACGCCGTACATTTTTTTCGCCGTGTACAAAGTAGTACACAAGAAAAAAATATACAAGTAGTTATCCACCAAATGAGTTTTTAAATTTCTTTGCGGGCGGATAAGGCCAACTGAATAGTCCCATCATCCATATAATCAAGCTCGGCGCCCATCGGCAAACCTTGAGCCAAAGTAGTAACTTTCAGCGGATATTCTTTTAAGCGGGATAACAAATAATGGTTGGTAATTTGTCCGTCTATGGTTGCAGGCAAAGCCAAAATTACCTCTTTTATAGCGCCTTGAGCCAACCTTGAAAACAGAGAATCTATATTCAAATCTTCGGGAGTAACACCATCCAATGCCGAAAGAACGCCACCTAAAACGTGATACTGCCCGCGATATACTCCGACGCGCTCCATCGCCCATAAGTCTGCCACATCCTGCACTACGCAAAGAACTTGCGTATCGCGTGAAGAGTCTCGACACACCGCGCAAGGCTCATCGGTGTCAAAATTGCCGCATATCGGACATTTTTTTATGTTATCGGCAACATTTTGTAAGTCGATAATCAACGGCAATAAGACAGTTTCTTTCTTCTTGAGCAAATACAAAACTATCCGCCTCGCCGAGCGTGTACCGAGAGCCGGAAGCTTAGCAATCTGCTTAACTAATTTCTCTATATCTGTACCGGACAATTTTTTATCCTAAAACGGAAGTTTTAAGCCGCCTAAACCAACGCCGTTAGTGGCTTCTTTCATACCTTCTTCCATCATAGCATCAACTTTTTGATGCGCATCATTGTAAGCAGCAATAATTAAATCTTCCAAAACATCTGTTTCTTCCGGATTAATTAATGACTTATCAATATTAAGGCTTTTAATTTCAGATTTACCGTTCAAAACAATTTTAACCAAACCGCCGCCGCTGGTTCCCTCTCGTTCTTCCTGACCGAGTTTGGCTTGAGTTTCCTGCATTTTGCGTTGCATTTGCTGTGCTTGTTTCATAATTCCTTGAATATTTAACATTTTTTATTCCTCTTCTTCGTTTTCGTTTAATATCGCTCCGGCACTAAAGTCGTCTGTTTCTTCATTTTCAGCTTCTTTAATACTCTTGCGAATGAATGTTTCTATCTTAGCACCGTTAAACTCATCAAGTATAGCTTTGACAAGAGGATATTCAGAGATATTTTTCTTATCTCTGTCAAGTTCTCTTGCCTCTTGAAAAGCCAGAGTTTCTCCGAGCGGTTCATAATCAATATCAAATTTCCAGATTTTACCGGTTTCCTTTTCCAAAAAAGTCCGGAAATTAAGTACTAAATTTTTATCGGCTTTATCCGATACGGCAATATGCAAATATCCGTCCTTAAACTCTTTAAAAGATACGTCGTTTTTGATTGCAAACAATAGTAAAGGCTGTTTTTTTGCGGTCATAAACTTCACCAAATCAGCGGTAGTATTTAAAACCACCGCACTTTCGGCAATAGCGTCTTTTCCTTGTAAAATATCCGAATTTACGGAATCAATTATTGTTGATTTTTTTTTTAATTCCTTCAGCAAATCTGCAGGAGTAGGAAGTGAGGCGGAATATGCTATCCTCATCAATATCATCTCCAGAGCATCAATCTGCACTGAAGCATATTGAATTTCACTTACCCCCTTAATCAACATCTGCCATATTTTAGAAAGTATGCTAATCGGTGCCGAACATAACTTCTTGCACATTTCTCTATCGGTTTCGCTTAAAGATGCGTCGTTGATAAACTCCGGTAAAATTTTAACCTTGGCAAGCAAGTGAGTTATATCTATCATATCCTGTAAAATCAGCATAGGAGTAGCACCATTGGTATACAATTCGTGTATCAGGCGCAAAACCTCGGATATATCACCTTCCAACAATTTTTCATACACCGCAAAACTTTGCTGTCTGTCGGCAAGTCCCAGCATATTTTTTACGGTTTGAGCATTTATATTACCGTTACCCAAAACAATCGCCTGATCAAGCATTGAAAGACCGTCACGCGCCGAACCGTCGGCAGCTCTCGCCACCATTTGCAAAGCCTGAGGTTCAAAACTTATTTTTTCTTTATTGAGAACTTTTTCAAACAAATTAACTAAAGTTTCCACGCTTAAGCGTTGTAAATCAAAACGTTGGCAACGAGATAAAATGGTTACGGGAACCTGACGGATTTCCGTGGTCGCAAAAATAAACTTAACGTGTGCAGGAGGTTCCTCTAAAGTTTTGAGCAAAGCATTAAATGCACTTTTGGAAAGCATATGAACTTCATCGATAATGTAAACTTTATAACGGGCATTTACCGGTTTATAACGCACTCCGTCCAAAATTTCTCTTATATCGTCGACGCCGGTTTTTGATGCGGCATCAAGCTCAATGACATCCATATGTCTGTCTGCGGCAATGGCTTTACAATTTTCGCACTCTCCGCACGGATGAATTGTCGGTCCACCTTTACCGTCCGGTCCGATACAATTTATTGCTTTGGCAATCAAGCGCGCCGTTGTAGTTTTACCTACCCCGCGAATACCTGTTAATATATACGCGTGATGAAGTCTGTTATTTTTAATGGCGTTAGTTAAAGTTTGCACCAAAGCATCCTGCCCGAGCAAATCTTCAAAATTTTGCGGGCGATACTTACGCGCCAAAGCCACATATTGATTATTATTTTCTTCCGCCATTATTTAAAACTCTTATTTACAAGGCGAAGGAACTTGGACCTTATGCAAAATCGTTACGGCTGCTTCCTTCCGAACCTGACCGAGTTGGCGAAAACATAACCCCAAGTCCTTCATAAAACTTTTCTATATAATGAGCAATTATCCCCTTTTTGCAAGTAAAAAAATCAACTTATTGCATACTTGTCAGAATATTTTGCAATTGTTCGGCACTTTTACCGTATACTTTAGGCATTTCGACATATCCGTAACCGTAATAGTTATTTTTCGATTCGGATGCTGACGGCGAATATGCGCCATAAAATTGGCTTGGTGCATTTTCCACTACCTTTTTGCCGTTTGAAGTAACTTTAACCACATCTAAGCCGTGTTCATTCTGCCCATCTGCAAAAATTCTGAAAGTTCCGCTCATTCCGACGTAGCCGTCCGGACGCACGATATTTTCGTTTAAGTAATCTCTGTCTTTAGCGGCAAGAGATGAGGCCAAAGCGATAGCATCATAAGCATATATGCTGAGTCCGCTCGGTTTTTCAGCAAACAATTCGTTATATTTTTGAGCAAAGCTCTCCTGATTTTGCAACGACATCACCGGATAAACCGCTCCATAAAGTTCGGTTTCTTTGCTTAAATTACTGCTGTCCCACACGGAAGTGCCCATAAACAAAACATCTGGAGCCGCCACATCATAGTAACTGAACATCGATGAAATAGCTTTCAATCGATTTCCGGTTTCCGGTATCAGCAAAGCATTAAAATCTACACCGCCGGTTTTCATAGCCGTAACCAGTGACGTAAAATCCATACTATCCGGTGCGTAAAAGCCTACTTTTACCACTTTCACACCGTTTTCACGCGCATTTTTCATAATTGAGCGAAACATATTCAATCCGCTCTGATTATCCGGTAACACCGCCGCCAATTGCGTTCTTCCCTGTGATGAGGCATACTTTATCATTCGGCTGATTTGGTCATTATTAAGCAATCCCAATGAATAAATACCTTCTTGTAATACGGCGGGAGATGTCGAAAAAGAAATAACCGGAATGTCTTTACTTTTAGCCTCATTGCTGATTGCCGATACTTCATCGCTCAACAACGGTCCCAAAATCAAATCACTGTCGGCATTAATGGCATTTTCCACGGCAACACGCGCACCGCTGCTTGTACCTTTTGTATCATAAAATTGCACCACCAAATTATTGTTATTGATGTCACCTATTGCCATCATTGCGGCATTTTTCATACTCTGTCCCATTGCGGCAACATTACCGCTTAACGGCAGTAACATAGCTACGCGAAAACTGCCGGCATTACCCAAATCAACGTGAGTATAGTCAGTAGATTCGGCAGAGCGCATTAAATGATTATTCGGCAAATATCCGTAATAAGATTCGGAGTACGAAGGGCGTTTCCAAAATGTGCAACTGCAAACTAAAAAACACACTAAAATGACACTAATTTTTTTTAACACTTGCATTTTTCCTTAAAATATCAAACAATGCCTTATAAATAAACCCAAAACACTCTTTTGTAAAGTTAAAGTTTAAGAAAATGTTAAGAAACGGTCTTTATATCATCGCCACTCCGATAGGTAATTTGCGGGATATTTCATCACGCGCTGTCGAAACCTTATGCGATGCGGATATTATCGCCTGCGAAGACAGCCGAGTATCAAAAAAATTATTTTCGCTTTTAGGCATAGGTATCAATAAAAAATTTATATCTTACGAGGATCATAGCGAAGAACAAAAAGCGCAAATGATTATTGATTTTATAAATCAAGGGAATTCGGTTGCTCTGATTTCCGATGCCGGTTCTCCCCTGATTTCCGACCCCGGATATAAATTGGTGCGCCTGTGCCGAAAGCAAGGCATATACATTACCGCCATTCCCGGAGCCTGTGCCGTAATAACCGCATTACAACTCTCGGGACTGCCTACCAATCGTTTTATGTTTGCCGGTTTTATTCCCAACAAAGATAAAGCACGCGGTGACTTGTTTGAAGAATTAAAAAACATTAATACTACCTTGGTATTTTATGAAACGGCACCCCGATTGCTTAAAACTCTGGCCAGAGCTTTGGAAATATTCGGCAACCGCGAAATATCAATTGCCCGTGAATTAACCAAAATGTATGAAGAAGTCATTTGCGGAAGTTTTACCGAAGCCATAAATCATTTTGCCCAAAACGAACCGAGAGGAGAATTTGTGCTGATAATTGCCCCTGCGCAAGAAAAACAATCATCCGTTATTGATATAAAAGAAATTTTGCGAAAACGTCTCGGTGAAACCTCTCTAAAAACAGCCGTAAAAGAAATTTCAGAAGAATATAAGCTGGCTAAAAATGATGTTTATTCTATGGCATTGGAGCTTAAAAATGAACAATTACCGTAAAGGAAAATTTGCCGAATTTTTGGCGCGGCTATATATGATTTTACACGGCTATCGCATCATTGAACGTAACTATGTTATCGGACGCGGAACAACTGCCGGCGAAATAGATTTTATTGCCAAACGCGGAAAATCAATTGTTTTCGTTGAGGTGAAACAGCGGCAAAATTTGGATTTAGCGGCTTATGCCGTTACTTATAAACAACAGCAGCGGCTTATTCGCGGAGCCGAATGTTTTATAAAAAATAATCCGCAATATCAGGGATTTAATCTTCGCTTTGATGCAGTTTTAATTGTTCTTCCGTGGCGGATTCGTCATATTGAAAACGCTTGGACGCAATAGTTTGTATAAAAATTTTTCATTTATGCTTGCATTGCCGATTCGCCTGTGATATATATTAGTGTGTTGCGATAAAAAGGAGTTTTAAGCGATGATAGAAATGCCGGAAAATCTAGTGGAAATGGCGCTCAAAACTATGGGCGACCGTTGGAAAGTTATGATTATACAAGAACTGATGGACGGCACCAAGCGTTTTGGTGAAATTAAAAAGGAGCTTGGCGATATTACTCAAAAAGTATTGACCGCAAATTTGCGCGCATTGGAAGAAAAAGGAATTTTGATTCGTACCGTTTATGCACAAATTCCGCCGAGAGTAGAATACACGCTGACAAATATAGGTTACAGTTTAAAGCCGGTGTTGGATTCGATGCGCCAATGGGCAGAAGAATATTATGACCAAAATGTTAAGAATCTGGTTCCTGATTTAGGTTAAAGTTTTCATTAAAAAACCTGCTGAAAAGCAGGTTTTTTTTATTGGCACTCTTAGACATAATAGTGTCATCCTTTTTTTGCTTTTGCTATCAAAAGCAAAAATCAGAGGATATTCCTCTTTACCTTTTTAATCGGCAGACCCCTTGAATTTTTCGCCTATCGGCAAAAATAGGGGTGACGATAATATAGATTCTTTATATTCGTTTTTAAAAGTCGTAGGCGCTCGGTTTTTTCCACAAAACCCGAGCGCCTATTTAATGCCTACTTGCGGCCGAAGGTTATTACCTGACCAATAGGATTCGATGCAACCTCCGCATCGGATACGGAGTTCATTGCCAAAGTTTGGACAACGGCTTTCGCCTTTGCCTTTACCGCCTCAATCATCTGAGGCAACTTCGATTTGGCAGGTGCGCTTGCAGTGGCGGCATCTCCCTTGAGAGGAGTGTCACGTGAAACAGTTTCGAAAACTGTAATTTCACGTGTTAAGCCGATATAACGAGAAATTCTGACGTGCTGCCCCTTAAGAACCGCAAGCCAAGCAAGGTCTGGATCTGAGAATTTATAACCGTTGGTCATAGTGACCACTGGCATATCGTTCTGCAGCTCAGGCTCAGCGGCAACCTCGAACACATACTGTGCTGGGTTGGCAAAGTCGACCTTGGCGAAGACGGTTCGAACATCGGCGACAGACACTACTTCGTAGGCAGTCGGCTCGCTCTCAACAATCTTGTAGACCAGAGGGCTGACCTCAACATCGAAAGAATCCGTCTGAACGAAAAACTTTTGCGTCTGATTCTCCTGAGGAGCCACACGCACGCTCTTAATCTCGTTAATCACTTGTGCATTAGCGCACATAGAATACACCGTTGCGAAAACGGTAACCATAAAAAATTTCTTCATTTCTATTTTTTTTTAAGTTAAAAAATTTTGTGTTAACAGGTGTACCGTTTGTCCGCTGACAATTATAACCAAAATACACCTTAATACTTATTCTTATCGACATTATACTATCACATTGTTTTTTCAATTGCAATAACTTTTTTTGTCAAAATTTAAAAAAATGCTAATTTCAGCATATCAGGAGTAAAAATAAGTAATATTATGTTTTTTTCGCCAGAAAAAATTCTCGGTCCGCACTATATGCTGTTATATTGTCATCAATCCAGTTGAAAAAATGTGCGCCCGAGAATGACTCTTCTATGTCACCACTCGATTCCGCAGGAATCGTCAGAGGGGCTACCGATTAAATATAACAATAACGTCATCGCTCGCTTTGCCGACAGGCAAATGCGTCCGGCGATCTTCGAATTAATTTCAAATACGATTCGTTTTTACAATGATACAGACATATTTTATCCCCTCTTATCCCCTTGCCTGCAAGGGGAAGGAAAAAGCGGAAGATTGCTTGATTTTCGGACTTTCGCCGAAAATGCAATGACTTTATTATATTGTCCCCCTTAGTAATACGCTTTATAGTCATCAATCCTCAGGGAGTCTTGCAGAATAACGATAAGCAAAACACAGCAGTGCGTATAAGCTCGGATAATGAGGTAAATGCGAAATGATTTTTCAACGACGTGTACACAGTAAGTACATAAGCAAAACACAGCAATGCGTATAAGCTCGGATAATGAGGTAAATGCGAAGTGATTTTTCAACGACGTGTACACAGTAAGTACATAAGCAAAACACAGCAGTGCGTATAAGCTCGGATAATGAGGTAAATGCGAAATGATTTTTCAACGACGTGTACACAGTAAGTACATAAGCAAAACACAGCAGTGCGTATAAGCTCGGATAATGAGGTAAATGCGAAGTGATTTTTCAACGACGTGTACACAGTAAGTACACGAGGAGAAAAATCACAAGCAGTTACCCATTAGACGAGCTTATCTAAGCGACTTTGGCGTTGAAAAGAACATTACTTCCTTCTATTTCACCTTCGGTACCGGAATTGCACTCCGGTAATACTCTAACTGCCAAGACCTGTTCGGCTATATAGCTTTCATTTTCAGCCAACGCCTTTGCCAGCTCGGCATCATTTGTTTGATAGCAAAGCTCTATACGATCGGAAATATTAAAGTCTTTATCCTTACGCAAAGTTTGCACCAAACGTACAAAATCGCGAGCCATACCTTCACGTTTGAGTTCATCGGTAACATTAGTATCCAAAGTCAATACCGCTTTATTGTTATCAAAAGCCTGACCGGAAACACCCTCTTTCATATCCAATCGAATTTCAAATAAATCAGAGGTTAAAACTTTACCGCCTATTGCAAGCGTTCCGTCATCATTCAAACTCCATTGACCTTGTTTGTAGGCAGCCATAACCGCGCCCATATCTTTGCCTAAAGTTTTGCCAAGCAGCGGAGTGTAGAGATAAACATTCTTAGTGGCATAGTTAGCAAGATTATTGTCAAAATTAACTTTTTTCACATTCAGTTCATCTTTAACAATTTCCTGATATTCAGGCGATAATTCGGCGCCGATAACGGTTAAGCCGGACAACGGCAAACGATTGCGCAGATTCTTCTCTTCGCGGATAAATTTACCGGTAGAGCATAAATCCTGCACAAAATCCATTTCTTTCATCAGTTTTTCATCGGATTTAATGTTCTCAAGAAGCGGATAATCGCATAAATGCACCGATTCGCCTCCGGTCAAATTTTTATATAAATACTCACAAATAAACGGCATTAACGGAGCGGTTATTTTGCTTACATTCACCAAAACCGTGTAAAGTGTATCAAATGCCTGAGCATCACCGCGCCAAAAACGTTCACGGGTGCGGCGAATATACCAGTTATTCAAAATTTCCATAAATGCGCCGGTTTCATTGCAGGCTTCGGCAATATCATAATTTTCAAAACCGTGTTTAGCTTTCTGAGCCAAATTTTTCAGCTTAGATAAAATATAATTATCCATTGCTTCGCTTGAAGATGAAATTTCCTTGGCTTTATAATCTTCGGCATTGGCATAAAGCGTAAAGAAGTAAAACGCATTCCATAGCGGAATCATCGCCGTACGCGATGCTTTGGCAATTTCTTTACCCTCCTTATCAACCGCCACATTACCGCCTTTCAACACCGGAGAAGAAACCAAGAACCACCGCAAAGCCTCGGAACCGACGGTTTCCAAAATCTCATTCGGATCCGGATAATTTTTCAAACGCTTGGAAAGTTTCTGACCGCCTTCAGCCATCAACAAACCGGTGCAAATACAATTTTTGAAAGCCGGACGATTGTGCAATGCTGTTGATAATACGGTTAATGTATAAAACCAACCGCGGGTTTGATCGATTGCTTCAACAATAAAATCGGCCGGAAAATGATTTTCAAACCATTCTTTATTTTCAAACGGATAATGAACCTGCGCATACGGCATCGACCCCGATTCGAACCAACAATCAAAAACATCGCTGACACGGCGCATCATAGTTTTACCGCTGGCATCATCCGGATTCGGATATACCACATCATCAATATACGGTTTATGCAGATTATCGACATCAAAACCGGTTTTTTCCTTAATTTCGGCAACCGAACCGAATACATCAATACGCGGAAACTTCGGATTATCCGATTTCCATACCGGAATCGGAGTTCCCCAAAAGCGATTACGAGAAATAGACCAATCGCGGGCGCCTTCCAACCATTTACCGAAACGCCCGTCTTTAATGTGTGAAGGAATCCAATTTATTTGCTGATTATTTTTCACCATATCATCGCGGAAATCGGTAACTTTTACAAACCAAGAACTCATTGCCTTATAAATCAGCGGAGTGTCGGTACGCCAGCAATAAGGGTATGTGTGAGTATATTGTTCTTTCTTGACCAAAATGCCGTTAGCTTTCAGCCATTGCATAATCGGCTCATTGGTTTCAAACACCTGCTGACCTTCATAGTCAGGAACCTCCGAAGTAAATTTACCGGCTTCATCAACCGGACAAACCACCGGAAAATTCTCGTCATAAGCACGGCAAGCTTCAAAGTCGTCCTGTCCGAACCCCGGAGCAATATGCACAACGCCGGTACCATCTTCGGTGGAAACGAACTCACCAGACAATACCTTAAATGCGCCCTTATCTTTCAAGCTTGCAAAATACGGAAACATCGGCTCATAACTCATACCGATTAAATCGGAACCTTTAAGTTCGCTGACCTGAACGGCGTGTTCCAATTGTTTTTTATAACTTCCCAGACGAGCTTTAGCTATAATGTATTGCTGTCCGTCTTCTTCCATAACCGCGTAATCAATATCTTTTCCGACGGCAAGCATCAAATTAGACGGCAGTGTCCACGGAGTAGTCGTCCAAACCAAAATTTTACGACCGTCTTCCAGCTTAAACATAACGGTAATGGCATTATCGGTTTTATCGCGATAACCTAAATTAACCTCAAAATTAGAAAGCGGAGTTTCCGCCGCCCAAGAATACGGTAAAACGCGGTAGTCTTCATAAACCAAACCTTTATCGTAAAGTTCTTTAAAATTATGAATAACCGATTCCATAAACGATAAATTCATCGTTTTATAATCATTGTTAAAATCAACCCAGCGCCCGATTCGCTTAAACATATCAACCCAAATTCCGGAATATTTCAAAACATCGGAACGGCAGAAATTATTGAACTTTTCCACTCCGTAAGCTTCGATTTGTTTACGACCGGAAACTCCCAATTGTTTTTCTGCTGACATTTCAGCCGGCAAACCGTGACAATCCCATCCCAAACGGCGTTCAACTTTTTTACCGTTCATTGTTTGGAAACGTGCCACAACATCTTTAACATAGCTGACCATAATATGCCCGTAGTGCGGAGTGCCGTTAGCAAACGGAGGACCGTCATAAAACACGAACTCGGCGGCTCCATCGCGGTTATGCACCGATTTTTCAAAAGTGCGGTTCTCTTCCCAAAATTTTAATACTTCTTTTTCCAGTTCCACAAAGTCAGGTTTTGCCTTTACCTCAGCATAGTATTTCGTCATATTTTTATACCCTAAAAAATTAATGAATTTAATGTTTTGATTTTTGAATTTTTATATAAATGAAAGCGCTAATCCCCTAAGGGATAATATTTAATATTGAATGTATGCAAAAGCGTTTCATTTTTTCCTCTTATACCTAAAACTGCAAGCAATGTATAACATCTTTTGAGTATCGTCAAGATATAAGTTTTACCGATGGTAACAATATAGGTACCACTACCTTATATGTAGGTGCAGATAACGAAAAAAATGTGCAGTAATTTACGCATAAGCTCTTTTAATGCGTCAGATGAGCAGTAACTTTTAGACGACGTGTACAAGATAAGTACACGAGGAAAAAAGTTGCAAGCAAATGACTATTAAAAGAGCTTATACCCTATGATAAGGATGATGGTTTATTATCGTCTGTATACGATAGATTTGTTCGGTCAAAACCGCGCGCATAAGCATATGCGGCAGAGTCAGTTTGCCGAAAGAAAGAATTAAATCGGCTTTATCGCGGGTGGACTGCAAATGTCCGTCGGCTCCGCCGATTAAAAAGCATATTTCCGAACAGCCGTTTAGTGTCCAATTTTCAATTTTCTGCGCTAATTCCACGCTGGAAATATTGACGCCCCGTTCATCAAGAACTACTGCTTTGGCTCCGTGCGGTATGGATTCCTGTAAAAATTTGGCTTCGTCTTGCTGATTGGTGTTATCCTTTTCTTTTATCACCAAATCCCAAGCAGAGCGTTTTATATATTCGGCAATAATCTGTGCCTCCGGAGAACCGGATTTACATTTTCCTATGGCTAAAATCGTCGCTTTCATTTATTTTTCCGCAAAAAACGCCGCTTAATATGCGGCGCAAAATTTATTCTTGACGCAGATTCGCTACCGAAGTCCACATTTTTTCCAAATTATAAAATTCACGAACTTCCGGACGAAAGATGTGAACAATTACATCAAACGCATCTATCAATACCCAATCAGCCTTTTGTTCACCTTCCACTGTGGAGCGATATCCGGACGCCTTGAGATTTTCCTCAATTTTTTGCGAAATAGAAGCCACGTGACGGTTTGATGTTCCGCTCGCTACCACCATATAACTGGCAATTGAGGTTTTTCCTTCCAAATCGATCACCAAAACATCTTCAGCTTTCATATCATCCAAAGTATCGGTAACAATTTGTAAAATCTGATTATTATTTTCTTTTTTCTTTGCCACTTTAATTCTCCTTTATCCCAACGGCGACCACGACCTAGAAGGACTTTCAATTATTTTTTCTTCTGCCGACTCTTTGCTTTTAATTTTAGTAACATATTTAGAAACTTCATTCAAGCACAAGTTTAAATCTTTTCCTGCCACTGCCGAAATTGCAAAAATCCGATTTGTGCAAACTTTTTTGAGTTCGGCAAGCTTATCTTTGATTTCATCTTCACTCAAGGCGTCGCATTTATTCAGAGCTACCACTTCAGACTTATTTTTCAGTTTATCATTATACAATTCCAGCTCTTTACGGATAGTTACATAATCATTGGCTACATCTTCGGATGTCCCGTCCAAAAGATGCAAAAATACAGAACAGCGTTCAACGTGTTTTAAAAATCTGTCACCTAAACCGATACCCTCGTGAGCGCCCTCAATAAGCCCCGGAATATCCGCCAAAACCATTTCGCGTCCGTTTGCCCAAGCCACCCCTAAATGCGGATGCAGTGTCGTAAAAGGATATGCGGCAATCTTCGGACGTGCCGAAGTAACTGCCGATAAAAACGTAGACTTTCCGGCATTAGGCAAGCCTATTAAACCCACATCGGCAATAATTTTTAAGCGCAGCCATACCCAAAGCTCTTCTCCGGGAGTTCCCGGTTCGGCATAACGCGGTGCCTGATTGGTGGAACTTTTGAAGTGCGTATTTCCCAAACCGCCTTTTCCGCCTTTGGCAATTAAAAAACGCTCACCGGCAACAACCATATCTTTAATAACCGTTTCACCGTCTTCGGCGACAATCTCGGTGCCTACCGGAACTTTGATAATCAAGTCTTCCCCCTTGTATCCGGTCATTTCCGAACCCATACCCTGCTGACCTTTTTGCGCTTTAAAATGCTGCTGATAGCGAAAATCTATCAGGGTATTAAGATTTTCCACCGCTTCAAAATAAACGCTGCCGCCGTTTCCGCCGTCGCCTCCGTTTGGTCCGCCGAATTCAATAAACTTTTCGCGCCTGAAAGCAACACAGCCTTTTCCGCCGTCACCTGCTTTGATATATATTTTGGCTTGATCCAAAAATTTCATTTTTTCCGCCTTTTATATAAATAAAGGGGCATAACGCCCCTTATACCGATTCAATTCAATAACTATTCGGCAACAACAGATACATAAACCTTGTCGTCGGCCTTAGTCTTAAATTCAACCTTTCCTTCAGAAGTAGCAAAAATCGTGTGATCTTTACCCAAACCTACATTCTGTCCCGGATGGTACTTGGTACCGCGTTGACGAATGATAATGTTTCCAGGGATAACAGCTTCACCACCGAACTTTTTAACACCTAAACGACGACCTTCGGAATCGCGGCCGTTATTGGAGCTACCACCAGATTTCTTATGTGCCATAACGCTTTCTCCCTCAAATTAACCTAAAATATCCGTAATCTTAACGATTGTGATATTTTGTCTGTGACCGTTTTTACGACGATAGTTTTGTCTTCTTTTCTTTTTGAAAACAATAACTTTCGCATCTTTTGCCTGTTTTACAACAATAGCTTTAACGCTGGCTCCCGAAACTAACGGAGTACCGATAGTTGAATCCAAAGCCAAAACTTCGTTGAAAACAACTTCTTTACCTTCTTCACCGGCGATTTTTTCAATCTTTACAACGTCCCCTGTGGTGACATTATATTGCTTACCGCCTGTTTTAATTACTGCGTACATATTTTTCACCTTATTTTTGAACATAATACAATGGCTTGTAATATACATAAGTTTTTTGCGCTGTCAACAACAAAAATAACTATTTTTTAAATATTTTTTCACTTCACGGATTTTTATTCAACTTCGGCGCACTCGTTTTTACTTAACTTTCAAAAATCAGCTTGAAAAAAATATTTTTGCGCGCTATGTATGTTACGTATTTTAAAAGGTGACGATTGATGTATAACGTTTATCAAATAAGAAAAGATTTTCCGCTGTTGCAGCAAGAGCAAAACGGCAGACCTCTGATTTATCTTGACACTTCCGCTTCGGCTCAAAAACCGGAATGCGTCATAAAAGCTATGTCGGATGTCTATAAAACAACTTATGCCAATCCGCATCGCGGAACTTATTATCTGGCTGATAAAATAACCGAACTTTATGAAAATGCCCGTGAAACCGTACGTCAATTTATTAACGCAAAATCACCAAAAGAAATAGTATTCACCCGCAATGCCACCGAGTCGATTAATTTGGTTGCCTCTGCTTGGGGACGCTTAAATATAGAAGCCGGAGATGAAATATTAATTTCGCAAGCCGAACATCACGCAAATTTGGTTCCGTGGCAGCAATTATGTCTTTCAACAGGGGCTAAACTGGTCATTTCTCCGATAAGCGATGACGGAGATTTTATTAAGGAAGAATTTATAAAACGCTTATCTTCCAAAACCAAGATAGTGGCAATTTCCGCTATGTCAAATGTTTTGGGAACGATTTTCCCGATTAATGAAATAACGCAAGCAGCGCATTCGGTCGGTGCTTTGGTTTTGATAGATGCCTGTCAATTTGCGGTTCATCATCAAATAGATGTACAAAACATTGATTGTGATTTTTTGGCGTTTTCCGGACATAAAACTTACGGTCCTACCGGTATCGGCGTGCTTTACGGGAAAGCTGACATATTGCAGGCAATGCCGCCTTATCAATTCGGCGGTGATATGGTTGATACCGTAACTTATGAAAAAACAACTTTTACCGACATTCCGGCTCGTTTCGAAGCCGGAACTCCTGCCTCCGTGCAGGCTGTCGGTATGGCGCAAGGTCTGAAATATATGATGAATTTAGGGATGGAAAATATTGCTGCTTACGAACAAGAACTGGTAAAATATACCCTTAAACGCTTATCTGAAGTACCAAAGCTTAAAATTGTAGGAACTGCGCAAAATCGCGGCGGTGTTTTCAGTTTTGCCGTCGGCAATATTCATCCGCAGGATTTGGCCTTTGTCTTAGGTAAGGAAAATATAGCGATTCGCACCGGACACCACTGTGCGCAGCCGATTGTCAATCGTATGGGATACAACTCGTTGGCTCGGGCATCACTCGGGTTATACAGCACCAAGGAAGATATTGACGCACTGGTGCAGGCACTGCTTAAGGCTGAAAAATTTTTTAGGAAAAATTAATGAACGACACTGCTGAAAATAAACTGCCGGAGGAGACGAATAGTACGGTAGGAGCCACAGAAAGCCGCTTACTGCAGGCAATGAGTATGTTTGAAGAACAAACTTCGGAAGAACAAATCGAACCGTTGCAAAATTTTGTTGCCTACGCAGGTGATACACTTGATAACAAGCAAGATAAAGCAAAAATGTTCGATATTGTGGAAGCTGTCAAAACGGTCTCTGATCCGGAAATTCCCATAAATGTCTATGATATGGGTTTAATTTACAAAATCGACCAACAAGATAACGGGGATTTAAATATAGATATGACATTGACCGCCCCTACCTGTCCGATTGCCGGCGTTTTACCGCAACAGGTAGCGGATGCCGCCGCTGCAGTCAAAGGAGTGGGTAAAGTCGAAGTTAAATTGATATGGGAACCGGCGTGGACTCCGGATAAAATGACCGAAGAAGCCAAAATTATGTTGGAGCTTATATAATGGATGTAAACGAACTTATCGAAAACTTTTCTTTTTTTGAAGGTTGGGAAGAAAAATATCAATATGTCATAGATTTAGGACGTACACTGGAGCCTTTGGACGATTCTTTTAAAACCGAAACTTGGAAAGTCAAAGGCTGTCAATCTCAAGTATGGTTAGTGCCTGATTTTAATAAAGAAACCATTCATTTTCGCGGTGACAGCGACGCTATTCTCGTAAAGGGTATCATTGCCGTTGTATTACTGATTTATAATGATAAAACACCTGAACAAATAAAAAATATTGATGTTAAAGAAATTTTTGTTAAACTCGGATTAGAGGAAAACTTGACACCAAGCCGCCGCAACGGTATGATGTCTATGGTGGCGAAAATAAAGGAATATGCCGACAACTGTTGAGGAAACCCGATGAATATTCACGAGTATCAAGCAAAAAAAGTTTTAGCGCAATACGGTATAAATGTGCCCAAAGGAGGAATTGCTTATACTCCTGCCGAGGCCAAGCGTGTGGCTCAACAACTTTCTTCACGCGGTCCGTGGATGCTTAAGGCACAAATCCAATCAGGGGCAAGAGCAAACGGACGCTTTATATCGCACGATGCCGGCAATAAAGGCGGGATTCGTTTGATAACCCAAATTTCAAACATTTCTTACGAAACCGCTCAAATGCTCAACAATACTCTGGTCACGGAACAAACAGACAATAAAGGAAAATTGGTCAATAAAGTATACGTTGAAGCGTACAAAGAATGCAAAAAGATGTTTTATGCCGGTATAATTATAGACAGCTCAATTCCGGCCATAACCCTGCTTATTTCGGATGTAATAAACGAAGACATTGTCAAGTTGGCGCACTTTAATTCGGAAAGTCTGCTTCGCCTTAATTTAAAATATGACAGCGGTATAACCGATGAACAAATATTAAAAATATTAGATTTTTTATCACTCGATAAAGAATATTTGCGCAATTTTCACGACTTTTTAGGCAAGCTGCTGTTTACTTTTATAAATTTAGACGCGCAAATGATAGAGATAAATCCCGTGGGTTTGTTGCCCGATAAAAAACTGATTGCCCTAGACGCTAAAATAACCTTTGATGATAACGCTCTCTTCAGACACCCCGATATTGTAAAAATGCGTGACGACTCCGAAGAAGATGAACGTGTATTAAAAGCACGGCGTTGCGGTTTTCAATATCAAGAATTTTCCGGTACTATCGGCTGTATCGTAAATGGCGGAAGTTTGGCTTTGGAAGCTATGGATATTCTAAAGTCAAAAGGCTATGAAATGGCTTGTTCGCTCAATGTTAAAGGCGGAGTCGATAAAGATAAAATCTCCGCCGGTATAAAAATTATTATGACAAATCCACACGTTGAAGGCGTATTCATAAATATTTTAGGCGGTTTTTTGCGTTGTAACCTGATTGCTGACGGTATTTTGGCTGCCACACAAGATGTCGGCGCTGCCATACCGATTGTTATACGTTTTGAAGGAACCAATAAAGAAGAAGCCAAATCCATTTTGGAGCAATCAAATCTCCCCATAGTTTTTGCCGATACCCCCGACGATGCAATCAATAAATTATTGGAACAAGTGGAGGTAAATGACTGATGTCCGTTCTGGCAAATAAAAACACTCGTGTATTAATTCAGGGAATTACCGGCACGCAAGCTTCATTCCACGTAAAACGTTCCATAGAAAGCGGTACTAAAGTTATTGCCGGTATTTCTCCGCGTCACGGCGGTGAAGAACATTTGGGAGTTCCGCTCTTTGATACCATTCGTGAAGCTCAACGACAATTTTCCTTTGATGCCAGTGTTTTGTTCGTTCCGGCAAACGGAGTTAAAAGTGCCGTCAGAGAAGCCATCGAAGCGGAAATACCTCTGATTGTTTCCATTGCACAGGGCGTTCCCGTTCACGATATGTTGGAAATAAAATCGATGTTAAACGATTCTAAAACTTTGATGATAGGACCTAACACCCCCGGACTTATTACTCCGGAAGAAGCCAGACTCGGAATATTTCCGGAAAATATTCATAAAAAAGGCTCTATAGGAATTATTTCGCGTTCTTCAACTCTCACCTACGAAGCAGTTTTGGAAACCGGTGCCGCCGGATTAGGACAATCGACCGTTATAGGTTTGGGCGACGATATGATTGTCGGCAGTGATTTCAGAATTATGCTGAATTTATTTATGCAAGATGACGATACAAAAGCCGTAGTTCTTATCGGTAAAGCTGATAATGCTTATGAAATATTAGCCGCCAAATATTATGCCTCATTATCACATAAAAAGCCGGTGATTGCTTTTGTTGCCGGAGAGGCATTACCATATCACAACTATAATATAGGGTATGCTTCGGACATTATAACCCACGGGCGCATAACCGTCAGTGACAAAAAGCGCATTATGCGTGAAGCCGGTATGTCGGTTGTCGACAACATCGGGCAGATTCATAAAATATTGCAAGAATTACAGATATAAGATGACGCTATGGCAAAAATTACTCAATATACTTTTGCCGCCTCGATGTATAAAATGCGGTAAAATTCTGAGTGAAAAAAACGGACTTTGTCCCGAATGTTTTAATTCCGTTAACTTCATCAGCGAGCCGTATTGCCATAAATGCGGACGACCGTTTGTCAAAGAAGCAAACTTAAAATTTGCCTCCAAACAATATTGCGGAAATTGTTTGCAACAGAAGAAATTCTTATTTGACTTGCAACGCTCGGCATTCATATACGACGATGTTTCAAAAGATTTGATATTGGATTTAAAATTCCGCGACAAAACAATATCGGCGGAAGCTTTAGCCAATATGCTGTATATGGCCGGTAAAGATATATGGGAGCAAAATCCCGATTTAATCATACCGGTTCCCATCCATCGCTTGCGTTTGATAAAACGACGCTTTAATCAATCGGCTCTTTTGGTGAAATATTTATCCCTGAAAACAAATATCCAAGCCGATTATTCATCGCTGACCCGCAAGAGAAATACCATTCCGCAAGTACAACTTTCCGGATTGACCAGACGTAAAAACTTAAGACAGGCTTTCAGCGTTAAATATCCGCATAATATAAAAGGCAAGAAGATAGTTCTTATAGATGACGTGGAAACGACCGGCTCTACTTTGCACGAATGTGCAAAAGTGCTGCGCAAAGCCGGTGCCGAAAAATTATATTCCGTGACTTTGGCTCGAGCCGAAACTTAAATAACCCGCCGTAAAACACCTTCGTTTTGCTGTAATAATTTTTCTGCTTCCTGCTTATTGCAATTTTTTAAAAGCATTACGCAAGCAATTTTTACATTGCCGGCAATATCCAAAATTTTTTGTGCAGTCTGCTCGTTAACTCCGCTTATTTCACCGACAATTTTAACGGCACGGCGATACAATTTTTTGTTATTGATTTGCAAGTCAACCATATAATTATGATATACTTTACCCAATTTTATCATTACCCCTGTTGACAACATATTCAGAACCATTTTTTGAGCGGTACCCGATTTCATACGCGAGGAACCCGTAATAACTTCGGCACCTACTTTAGTGCATAAAAATATGTCGGCAGATGATTTGAATACCGCATCTGGATTTGAGGTAACCGCAACAGTCAAAGCTCCGACATTTTTTCCGGATTGCAAAATTTTCAGAGTGTAATTGGGATTTCCGCTGGCGGATATTGCTACCACCACATCATTTTTATCGGCATTAAAAGATTTAAAGTCCGCTTCGGCATTTTCAACTTTATCTTCGGCATTTTCAACCGCGCGGCGCAATGCTGTTTCTCCTCCGGCGATATAACCTTGAATCATATCAGCGTCCACACCGAATGTAGGAGGCATTTCCGAAGCATCCAGCACTCCGATTCTACCGCTGGTGCCGGCACCGAAGTAAGCAATTCTTCCGCCGTTTCGCAAACGCTCGGCTATTCTGTCAATGGCTTTCCCTATATCAGGAATAATTTTTTCCACCGCCAATGCCACTTTTTTATCTTCATTATTTATCAAACAGGCAATATCTTTTCCGTCTTTAACATCTATATTCCAAGTATCCGGATTGGCATTTTCCGTAATAACAGACATAAGCACCTCTTTTCAATATCTTAAAAAGTTATACCAACTATATTGCAATAAACATAAAAAAATGGTTGACATTCAATAAAAAATATTGAATATAGGCAACAGAGAAATCAAAGTGATTTGTCTTATGCCCCTGAAGAAAGAACATAACGGAGGGGTGGCAGAGCGGTCAAATGCAACGGACTGTAAATCCGTCGACTTTCGTCTACGATGGTTCGAATCCATCCCCCTCCACCACTGAAATCTCTCTTTTGGGGTTTTTGATTTCAATATTAAGCCTAAGCGGGTGTAGCTCAATGGTAGAGCAGAAGCCTTCCAAGCTTACTACGGGGGTTCGATTCCCCTCACCCGCTCCAATTTCCCTTAATATTGATTCGTCTTTAACATTAAAAATAGGATAATAAACATGGCAAAAGAAAAATTTGAGCGGACGAAACCGCACTGCAACATTGGTACGATTGGTCACGTAGACCACGGCAAGACCACATTGACTGCAGCCATTACAAAAGTATTGGCGGAAGAGGGTGGCGCCAGCTTTAC
>JAFUSH010000026.1 GCA_017471705.1 Alphaproteobacteria bacterium
CGTACGGATTTAGAAATTTTGAAAATTATCGCTTGCGTGTGCGAATTTTATGTGCTTAAACTTAACTAACAAAAAGGTCAAACTGATGACTTATACTTTTTATATTTTTTTACTCTTGCCCCCAACTTTGACGATGAACCGCTCGTTCCTCGTTCAAATCTCGAATTGCATTAATGGATACCAATAAAAAAGAGGAAGATTTTACTTCCTCTTTTTTTATTGGTGATCCCAACGAGATTTGAACTCGTGTTGCAGCCTTGAGAGGGCCGCGTCCTAACCACTAGACGATGGGACCTTGAAACGTATCGTCATTCGTAGCCTAATTTCGCAAAAATTGCAAGTGTTTTTTTATTGTCTATCTCCCTTTTATGCAAGAAAAAAAATATTTTTTTATTTACCCTGTTAATAATTATTAACAAATACTTTCCATTTATGTTATTTTGATTCAATATATCTGCAGAGTGAATTTTTTACGAAAGGTTTGTGCTATGAGAGTTCTTTTGGTCGAAGATGATTATGCGGTTTCACAAAGTATTGAAACAATGCTCAAAAAAGAAGGAATGGTTGTTGATGCCACGGATTTGGGTGAAGATGGTTTGGATATCGCTAAGTTGTATGATTATGACATCATTATTTTGGATTTGATGTTGCCGGATATGAACGGATATGAAGTGCTGAAAAATCTGCGCAATGCCAAAGTTAACACTCCTGTGCTTATTCTGTCCGGATTGTCGGAACCTGATAAAAAGGTTAAAGGTCTGGGCTACGGTGCAGACGATTATTTAACCAAACCTTTTGATAAGGCCGAGTTGCTGGCTCGTATTCAAGCCGTAGTTCGCCGCTCCAAAGGACACTCAAATTCTGTGATTAAAACCGGTGACGTGGAAATCGATTTAGATACACAGACCGTTACCGTAAACGGTAAAACCCTGCATTTAACCGGTAAAGAATACGGTATTATGGAGCTGCTGTCATTGCGTAAAGGCGCAACACTTAATAAAGACCAATTTTTGAACCATCTCTATGGCGGTATTGATGAGCCTGAACTCAAAATTATTGACGTATTCATCTGTAAATTGCGCAAAAAATTGGAAAAAGCTTCAGGCGGTAAAAATTATATTGAAACTGTATGGGGACGCGGATATGTCTTGCGCGATCCTGATGAAAAAAATTAGTCGGAGCATATAAACAGATGAAAGAAAATCAATCCGGACGTTCTATGTTGGAAATGTTGGGGGTTTTATCCATTATCGGAGTTATCTCCGTAGGTGGAATCGCCGGTTATTCGCGAATGACCGAAAGATACAAAATTAATACCTGTATGCAACAGATAAACATTATTGCCGCAAAGTTATCTGCAATAGGAGCTCAAACCAATTCGTACGGCGGGCTTGACAATGAAAGCGCCGTCAAATTTAACGCAGTGCCTTATGAAATGGTGGGAAGCTCAGCCGGAACACTAACCAATCCTTTCGGAGGAAGCGTTAATATAGTCGGAAGCTTTTTGTTGGAAGACAAAAGCGATGCTTCGCATCCTCAGGCTTATGCCATAAAATATTCCGGATTATCTCAAGAGGCCTGTATCTCTTTAGCTTCCAGCAGTTGGAATAAATCGAAATCATCATCATTGCTAGGTATAGGTGTAGGCGCCGATGCAGATGCAAGTATCTTTCAAGGTTGTCCCGGCACATCTTCAGTTGCCTGCCCTGACGGCAGCGTTACTTCATTGCCTATGGATATCAGTAAAGCCAGAATTGCGTGCAACTGCAAGGATAACTGCGTATTGGTAATGAAGTTTTTCTAAAGACTAGTCCAATTTTATTTGCTCAATACTTTTGGCAAGTCCGGTAGTATTATCTGTTTCAACCAAGATTCCGTATAAAGTTCCCTTACCATTTGCAGGCTCCAATCTTTCTGCCGTAAATTTTCGGCGCAGGCGATTAATAGGTGCTTCTTTGGTAAAGCCTAATATCGAGTCATAATCTCCGCACATTCCGACATCCGTAATGTATGCCGTTCCTTGCGGCAAAACTCTGGCATCTGCCGTCGGAACGTGAGTATGAGTTCCTGCGACGCAAGATACACGACCATCGAGATAGTAGCCGAGCGAGAGTTTCTCCGATGTCGCCTCGGCGTGAATATCAACAAAAATAGCGTTTATATTTTTTCCCAACACATACGATTTTAAAATCTTGTCAATCGCTTGAACAGGACAATCGACCGCCTCCATAAACAATCGCCCCAATACCTGAATAACCAAAATTTTTCTGCCATCCGCCAATTCAAAAATCGTAAAACCGCGACCGGCATTTTCTTCCGGTATATTGGCGGGTCTGATTATCACCGGACATTCCTGCAAATAAGAAATAATCTCTCTTTGATTTAAAAAATGATTACCGGTGATTAATACATCGGCACCTTTAGCAATAAAATCGCGGCAAATTCCCGGAGTTACACCAAAACCGTGTGCCGAATTTTCCACGTTCACCAAAATAACGTCTGCTTTTAATTCATTTCTGATGTAAGCCAAATTTTTACCGACTACTTCCCGTCCAGATCTGGCCACCACATCGCCGCAATAAAATATTCTCATTTGCCCTCCACTGTAATCAGATATATCAAACACCTAAAAATATGCAACAAAATAAATAAAATTTTAAAATAAAATAGTTATTCTTGTTATGAAAGAGAGGGAGTCTTAATGAAAATATATAAGTTTTTTTTGTTTCTTTTACCGCTGACTTTAATAAGTTCCGCCTCATTTGCTGCCGGACTTTCCACTAAAGTTGATCACAGTAAAGAAATCCAAAGTACCTTAGACATTCAAAGCAAGAGCCTTCGTAAGTTAAGAAGATTGCGCAGTGAGAGAACCAATTGGGATAAAGAGTTGCGTTTGAATGATCAACAGAAAATTTATTTGAAAAAAATTTTCAGGGAGGAAAATGCAAAAGTTGATGAGCAAATAAAAGCGATTAAATCCGCCTACGCGGAAATCGAAAAAATTCACCGGCAAGATGATGAAAAAATAAAAAGCCTTTTAACGCCTCAACAACAAGCAAAATTTGATACCATTAAATACAAAGAACAAAAATCAAAAGGCATCAAACCTAAAGGAGATAAACCTTCCCGCAAGCGTATGTCTGCACATTAGGAATTTACGCATACAAAAAAACGGGAGATATTTTCTCCCGTTTTTTTATTCTTTGTATTTGGTTACATATTCTTCAAATTTCTTTTCTTTATCGTCACCCCAACCCATAATATAAACATCACCCATCGCAATGAGCGGAGTACCTGCCGCCGATGTTATTTTATAGTCTTTAACTGCCTGTCTGAATAATTTCATATTCCCCGGCATCTGCACATCTAAGCCTTTTACCTTTAAATCAGGATGCTTTTCCTTTATGTATTTTGCCGCATCGTGACAATGAGGGCAAGTTGTCTGATAAAAGAAATATACTTCTTCCTTACTGAGATAAGTAACGCTGTTCTTATCTTCGCAAGCTGTCAGAAATACGGCAACCAAACCAAATAAAACTACTAATAATCTTCTTAACATTTTTTTACTCAATACAACAATTTACCGCTTTACGGACAATATTTTTCATTTTGGCCAACGCTCCGCCCTCTTCGGCAGCAACTTTTTCCGGTTGTTTAACTTCGGTCATCGGAGAATTTTGCAGAGCTTCATTAGCTTTCACGGTAATTTTCTTTAATTCTTCCACATCCGGCTCAATCCATTTAAGGTCTTTGGTCTCCATCATTCCCATATTCAAACCCCAAAACAAACAATACATATCATACGCCGAATTGAACATTTTATAGGCTTCTTCATCTTTACCCAAAGATTGTTGTTTGGTGCCTACCTCCATCAAACGCATAGAAGTTGCCAATAAATGCTTTGACATACACCAAACTTCACCTTCATAGCTCGGGATAATCTTTTGCAACAAATTTTTACGAGTTTCTCTGATTTCTTTAATCAAGTCGTAATAAGAAGTTTTTCCGGTTTTAGCTCCTGAAAATACCAGATGCTCCTCAATAGAAATAAGATTCATAATGGCAATGCTCAAATCCTGATCAGACGACAAATCTTTAGGATTAAGTTTTTTTGAAGCATCTATTCTTTCAACAAATTCTTTAACATTTTCTGCTTTTTTCATTTACTCGCTCCTTGTAAGTTTATACGTAAAACATAATTATTCTCTTTGTGATTGTCAAGAAAATATATCAATTACGGCTTTTTCTGTTGATTTAGGCGTATCATTTGTATAAAATGCTCTTAAAGGAGTATTAGTATGGGGTGGTTAACGTCAATATCATCGCTTTTTTCGGGCGGAGTTTTGGGGATTACCGTTTCTTTATTTTCGGTTACGGTTATGGTCGGATTATGGGCTTTAGTATTAATGATATTACACCCTTTACACGCAACGCTTGCCATTTTATCAGGATTGTTTGAATATATTTTAATCTGTTTTTTCGGCCTTAACCCGTGGCTTAATTTCTTCAGTTTTTTTGCTTTTTACATTTTATTGATGATTTTATATACTATGTTTTTACGCAAACTCCTTCCTTTGCCTAAAAACGACTTGGAGTTGCTCATAAAATTGAGTCAGATGAAAAAAGACGAACTTTTGTCGGAAGAAGAATTTAAAGCCGCAAAAAAACGATTACTGAAACTTTAATAATCACTGATTTCTTTATCTATCCACAATGAATTAATAAACGCTTGTTGGCGATCGTGCACCGTGTCGCACGAAACTTTACCGTCTATGCTGTCAAAACATTGAACTCCGACATCTGCCGATTGATAATTGCCATACTTTCCGTATATATCCATAGCTAAAGGTACCATATTTTCGGTTTCCATAATTTCTCCGGCACAAAATGATGACGAATATAAAATAAATGACGAATCCTTGCGACCGATTTTCAATGTAAAACACGTTTTATCGTGGTCTACAACCATATCAGTATTACCGGAATATGCCATAGCCGTATCATTTTCCGCCGAAGAAAACAGCGGAGCCTCGCTATTTTGTGATTTAAAGTAGGTGGCGCTTTCATAATTTTTTTCTTGTTTATAGAAGGTTTCTATATCAAAAATTCCGATAAAATCGGCTGTTTCGGTCGAAGTCGCCGTTTTCATTCCGCTTTCGCCGAATTTTTTACTCAAAACCCCGCGAATCTGCCCCGCATACGAACTGCGTAAGTTACTGCGAAAATATATGCTTTTGCCGTGCTCCGCCCCCATATTATTACTTATTTTCAAACGGTACGGATCTTGGGCGCAAGCCGATAATAACATTATCGTTAAGACAATCAAATATTTTTTCATCTTTTCTTCCTTTATAAAACTTTTCATCAACATATTACATTTATCTTTAATTTTCTATTGATAAAATTTAAAATAAATGTATTTTGTTGCACAAAGATTAGAATGATGAAAATACAAGATAACAACATCAATATATTTGCTTTGACCGACTGCCATCAGGAAGCGCGGAAGTTGTGTTGTTTGTTCGGCGGAATTATAAAACGTGTACCGAAAGGCGGAAAAAATACCATAATTTGTGATTGCGGAGATTTATTTAAAGGGATATATGACCGCAATTTATGTGTAGATGCTTATTTAAAATTGCGCCAAAATCTCCCTGAAGCTAAGATAGTTATTGCCGTGGGAAATAATGATTTCGGCTTCAATAACGAACAATTTGATTTTTTACTGCAAACGGCAAAACGATTTAATCAAGCTAATATTCATCTTTTATGCGCCAATATAGCTGATGTTAATACCGGAAAATACCCGAAGTGGGTTGATCCCTATATTTTATTGGAAATCGGCGGCAAAAAAATTATGCTGACCGCTTTCTGTTTTAATTTAATGAAAATACAGCGATACGGTCTTAAAATGTTAAATATCGCGGATACCTTTATCAACCTGCAGAAAACCGTGAAACATATAGCTCCTGATGCTTTTATTGTGCTTAACCACGCTCTTCTGCCCGTTTCTCTGGAACTTTGCGATATTGCCGAACAATACGGAACACATATTGATTTACTTATCGGCGGACACGAACATTCGGTTTTGGAACCGATTATTGATAAACGTATCTATTATCCGCAAGCATTCAGCCGCACAATGCTGAAATTCAATATGGATTTGAGTACGAAGCCTTCATCTTTAACTTTGCGGGAAACCGTCAACTGTAAAGATGAAGAGTTATTGCCGATATTCTCCTCCGATATAGAAGAATTTGAGCAAAAATCAGGTCTGACTATTCCGGTTGCCAAAAGCATATTAAATTTAACGCGCGATTACTCTAATCCTTGTCCGCTGGGAACTTTTATCGCAGATTTGATGAAAAATGAGGCTAAAACACAAATTGCAATGATATCAACCGGATATATGACACACGCTCTACGCTATGAAAAAAATAAAATTCTCACAATGTATAATATTGAAAGAGCATATAGTGCCGAAACTATGGTGCAAACCGCCGAAATGCGTGCCGATGAACTCCGAGCCGTTTTCAATAATGCTCTGCGAATCAGATATACTCAACGTTACGGAAATACCCGATTTTTACAATGTTCACAAAATATAACTGTTATTTGCTCAAAAACAATCAATAACGAGGCATTCGTAAAACAAATAATAGTGAACGGCGAGGAATTATTTAATCAGGAAGGAGAAGCCAAACATCCCGAAGAAACCATAAGTTGCGCGTTTGACCCGTTCATCGGCTCCGGAGAATTGGGGTTTGACACATTTCGTCATTTGAGCAAAGACACTTTAATGAGAGACGGACAACTCGTAAAAGTTAAAGATATTTTCATTAACGGAATCAAAAATGCCGAAAACAAGTATCCGGCAGGGGCAACCTACCCATCATTCAAAATATTGGACATTGAATAATCGGATTTATTTAAAAACCGTATGATAAAATATGCTCAGGCGTTTGGCAAAATTAACCTTCGGTTTCGGAGAAATGATTTCCCAGCCGCGTTTTTTCATAATATCAAACTGGCATCTTCCCAAATTGTACAGCAAACGCAATACTCTGGTATCGGCATAATTCATTTTTGCTAACAAACGCTCGGACTTTGCATATCCTTTTTCCACCGTATCGGCAAGTTTTTCTCTGACGTGCATAAAATTTTTATCCTCAATGATTTCGCGCGGGGTATTTTGTTCGACTCCGAACTCACGTAAAATTTCGGACGGAATATAGAGACGCCCAGATTTGGCGTCATCTTTAACATCTTTAAGCATATATGTCAGCAAAACAGCCGTTCCTAAATTTTTTGAAAGCTCTTCTCCAACCTTTGAGTGTTCAGGATCAATAATCATCAATGCCAAGCGAAAAGGAATTTCCGCCGTACCTCTGACATATTGTTCAAATCTTTGATTATCCGGTGATTTTCCCTGATATTCGGTTTTCAAAAAAGCACTGTGCAGTATTTCCAGCCACAATTCTTTCGGCAAATTAAAGCGCATACAATTTTTATATATTTTACGTCCTATATTAGTGAGCGGAACCTTTTTATCATAAATATTATCCAGCTCTTCTCGCCAAGCTTCCAGCAATTCTTTTTTTTCGGCTGCAGACATATCGGAGCGCACGACTATATCCAAATGTCGGCAAAAAGCAAACAAGGTATATATAGCCTCCCGTTTTGATTTTGATAAACTGCGCATACACCAAAACAGAGCAGGCTGTGATTTTCTAATCATTCCACCTAATGACAACATTTACATTTCCTTTATTGCAACGCTTTTATAGCGAATCGTCATAAACTGACACATACTATACAAAAATATGCTTACTTCGTCAAGGAATCCTATTTTGAATTGTTTATTATTTTGAAAATCCCGCTCATAAATCTTCAATCTGTTCAAAAGCAATGCTGTTTTAAATTTCAGGCGTTTGGAGCGAATCACACTCAATAAAATCCGCGAATTTTTAAGCCACCCCTTTAATTTGCTGCGTTTTTGTTTTAAGCTCCATTTGCTGCCTTTGAATAAATCGTCTTTTTCGGTTTCCATCGCCATAAACAAAACTGCGGAAACTAAAGAACTGAAGGGCAAGTATATTGACGGATTCTCATTATTTAAAGCGATAATCATTCTGGCGGCCGGAGAAGCTGCATATCCGATAATATCCGATAAACGCTTTTCATTAAGAGGCAGCGGCAGCGTTGCAGTATAACGCCATACGGCAAGCCAATCCGACAATAACGAGACAGATAAATTTTCCTGCAAAAATTCTTGTTGCAAACGAGATAATATATTATCCGAAACAGGTAAATCACGGCGAACAGCCTTTTCAAGCAGGCGCAATTTTTCTTCTTTACAGGATATTCTGTCTTTTTCGTAAAAAAAGCGGGATTTTCCCAAATTTATAAATTTAAGATAATTATTCCACAGCTCAAGATTTTGAGAAGGAATCAAAGATGTCAAAAAATCAATCGGCATTCACTTGCTCCAACCATTTTTCAAAATCATACAAAGCTCGACGGCAATAAACTTCTTTTCTATCCATTCCTTTAATTTTACGAAATTTTCCGTTTGCGGTTATTTCTCCCTGAACGGTCGGGAACAAACCGAAATTAATATTCATCGGCTGATAATCGGCAGTAGCATCGTGCAAATGAACTTGCATAGCTCCGGTTGCCGTAGTTGCCGGCGGAACAGTCGGTAATTTGCCATTTATCAGACAAGAAGCATAATATCCCGCCACCATCCCGACATTGGCACTTTCCACATATCCCTCGCATCCGCTTATTTGTCCGGCAAACATCACATTCGGTTGATTTTTGAGACGCAAAAACTCATCTAACAACATCGGACTGCAGATAAAAGTATTTTTATGAATACCTCCCAAGCGGGCAAATTCAGCATTTTCGAGACCGGGAATCATCCTGAAAATTCTTTCTTGCTCTCCGTATTTTAATTTGGTTTGAAAACCAACTATATTACGCAGAGTATCTTCTTTATTATCCTGACGTAACTGTACCACTGCATAAGGCTTTTGAGCCGAATTCGGATTAGTCAGGCCTACAGGTTTCATCGGACCGAACAGCAAGGTATCGCGACCGCGCTCCGCCATAACTTCTATCGGAAGACAGCCGTCAAAATAATTAGGTTCTTCAAAGTCGTGAAACGGCATTTTTTCGGCTTTTAAAAGCTCATCAACGAAATTATAATACTGTTCTTCGGTAAGCGGACAATTTATATAATCGAATTTATCTCCTTTATCGTATCTTGATTGATACCAAGCTTTTGAAAAATCTATGCTTTCTTTATAAATTACCGGAGCAATCGCATCATAAAAAGATAACGATTTATTTTCGATTTTCCGCAATATTGCTTTTATAAAATCAGAGCTGGTCAGCGGTCCGGTCGCTATAATCGTTAATGGAGCATCAGCCGCGGGAAATTCGGTTATTTCCTCAGCTATTATTTCAATATTCTCGCAGCTGCGCAATTTTTCGCTCACCGCTTTGGCAAAACCTTCCCTGTCAACGGCCAAAGCGCCGCCGGCCGGAACTCTGCAAGCATCTGCCGAAAGCATAATTAAAGAACCGAATCTGCGCATTTCTTCGTGCATAAGTCCCACCGCATTATGTGCGGAATCATCGGAGCGCAACGAATTTGAACAAACCAATTCGGCAAAGTGTTCGTTTTTATGCGCCGGCGAAAACTTATACGGCTTCATATCAAACAACCGTACTTTAACACCGCGCTTTGCCAACTGCCAAGCGGCTTCCGAGCCTGCCAATCCGGCTCCTATAATATTTACCAGCTTTTCCATATTACCTCATTACTATTGATAACTTATTGTTTTTTTCATAATTTGTAAACAATAAACCTGAATATTATTAAATGTTTTTTAAATCAAATATTTTAGAATGCCGATAGAAGTGGGAAAATAATATGATAACTGATAAATTTTGTAAAAAAGTTTTTGCTCTCGGTATTTTAGTTTCTGCGGTTTTGCCATTTTCGGCGAATGCACAACAAGCAAATGTACAGGCAAATGCTCCGTCCGGCGGAACTTCGTTGAGTGATTTCATCGATCAGAATCAGGCTGCAACAGCATCTGACGGCACTAACAACGAAAACACCGCAACCAAAAACGGAGATTCAAGCGGAGGAAACTGGTTACAAAATGCGGCCGGAAAATTAGTACAGCAAGGCAGTGAACTTTTCAACAAAAAAAATAATAACGTAAGTGTGGTTAAACGTTCCAATGCCTCGGTATTCGATATTTCGGGAATTATGCTCAGAATGGATACCAAACAAGTTATGGAAGCTATGCAAAAACGCGGATACAGAAAAACTTCCGAACATTTGGAAATTCCTAATTTTATCCGTTGGAGATATGAGGAACAATGCCGTAATCAGGGAATTGTAGGATATGAAAGAACCGGTAATTGCGTAATTTTACTTTCCCGACAAAACAACTATGAATACGTTCAAAAAATGAATTTTCAAAATTTTAAGACTCAAGAAAGTATAGAAGTTTATTTTACCAGTAATTTCACCGGCAATAAAGTTCATCGCGTAATGTATCGGACCGAAGCGGCAAATGTACGCGGCAGCGGCGCCAAAGCCGAATATCTGCGTAATATTAAAGTTTTTGATTTTTGGAAAAAAATCAATCAAAAATACGGCGAACCTGATAATAAAGAAAACGTAACTTGGGGATTGGGAGAGAAAAAACCGAGTTTGCAGGCTTCAACCGGCAGATTGATATTGGATGACCCTATGCTTGTCGAACTTGATTACACGCGTATGTCTCGGGAAGACCAAAAATTTATGAACACCGATGTTTATACCTTTTAGGAGCCAGATATGATAAACAGCAACACAGAATTGGCAGAAATGATAAGCACACGCATCAGCCACGATTTAATCGGCAATATAGGAGCTTTATCCAGTGCGTTGGAATTGATGAAAGAAAATAATGATGAACTCGATGAGGGAACCAAAGGTATTATTACAACGGCCGCCCATACCCTAAAGGCCAGACAAACCTTTTTCCGCATTGCCTTTGGATTAGAAACCAAAACCATTGAGGCTGCAGAACTTGAAAATATCTGTAAGGACTATCTTTCAACAATAGGAAGCCGTCAATACCCGCTAAACTTGCAGCTTTCGGGAACTACCGCCGCGTTGGCAAAATTTTTATGCTTAAGCGTAATGATAGGAGCCGAAGTATGCATTCGCGGCGGAAATATCAGTATTTCAGTCAATCAGAATAATATGACCGTCAGTGCAAAATCGGAATATAATTTGTCCGCGCCTAAAATAGAAGTGTATAAAAATATTTTGCAAAATATCCGCCCGCAAGACAATATTTCTCAATATGTTCAACTGATTTATCTGCGTGAGCTCTTGGGGTCTGATGTGGCGATGAAAATTAATTACGACGATAAATATATGGAATTAATCATCGGCTAACCATTTGAAAAATATCATATTTTACTTTTATTGTAATTATACATTCGTCTTGGTATATATTTTTTGTTTACAACGGCATTTTTTTAAATCATACTCCGTTATATATGATTAAGTAAAGGAGATTAAAAATGAATAAGCTTTTTATAACTTTATCTTGTTTGGCATTAAGCGCTTGTTATTATGCAGTGCCGGCAGATACTTACTATGCCGAAGAGTACACTGAACCGAATTATTACACACAAACCACAACTTATATGGCACCGTCTGCTTCGCACATTTATATCAGCGAACAACGAACATACGTTCAGCCTGATATCGTTTACATAAATGATATGCCTCCGCACCATTACCGCCATTCGGCGCATCCTCGCTACTATTATCCGGAACATAATCACGGCAAACACCCTGATTACAAAATTCATAGAAAAGTTCCAAGTTTCAGCAAAAATGAAAAACCTATAAAAATCATAGAAGATAAACCTAAGCATTCGCAACCGGAAAATAAACGCCATAATAACGAGCATAGAAACTAAATTGTCCGTTTTGATTTGACATAAAACGCAAAGTATGTTACTTTTCGGACAAATATCATAATTTTAAAAATCAATTTTTATGGAGAATTATAAACTCAAAGACTACGCGATTTCGCCGGACGGCTCTCGTGTGGTGTCTTCTTTCAGCTCTGCCGAGCGTCTGCTTGCTAAAAAAGGCTGCAAAGGCAAAATTGAACTGTGCCGAGTAATTGACCGTAATCAAAAGCAGCGTCTGTTTTGGGTATGCTTCAAAAACAACAAAGCAATTGCAACCATACCTGTATTCAAAGAAGAAGAAAACCTAAAATCAGGCAGTAGCGTGGCTATGCGATTATGTCAGGGTGATGAACTGATATATGACGATGGCGTGTTCTATGTAACGTACCGCAATGCTGAAAAGAAAATCGGCTTGAAGATGGTACAATGCTTTTTGAGCGAAGAAATGGTGCGTCAAGCCTGCTCTTTGCGAAATCGCCGCGTACTGTCGGTTGAACTGGTCAAAATGTATGATTACTCAACACGGAAAGATATTTCGGTTTGCTGGCAGGTAACCTACTTCAAAGATGTGGTGGACAGCGGTTTTTTCTTTGTTGATTTGCGTGACGGTGTAGTATTGGAAGATTACGACTTTTCCGAAACGGAAACCTATAGGGTAGGTATCGGAGACACTTTTTTAGCCTATAATACCTATTATACGCTAAGGAAAGATACCAACCGAGGACTTTACTTGGTAAAAAGCCCTATCCAGCTTACATTGGGCGGAAAATACGGTGTAATTGATTAAAAAAAGAGAAGACAGGGCTTTGAAGATCACTGTCTTCTTTTTTTATTTGACATTAGACAAAATATATACGATACTCTATGCGAAAATTCTAAAATTTATGATATATGGTATGCAAATTAGATTTAAAGCGCTCATCTTGTCAGGTTGACGAAGGGTGCATAGTGTATTGCAAAAGTCACGCCAATGTTTTATTGGACACTTCAGACGCCAAGTTGTTTCGCATAATAACCGCCGCTGATAAAGTTCATTACGTTTGGCGGGATTCTCCCGATGATTACGAGTACGAATTTCCTGGGGTCTGCCGTGCTTTTACCGAGGATGGTGATTTGCTTGATGATGATATTTTCAATATAAAAGTCAGGCAAAGAATAATTCCGGATAATGATATATTCTGCTTTGGCGGATATGTTTATTTTCTGCACCGCAAGCCGAATGGCAATTTGATTATCCGCCGTATCTGCGCCTATTCTTCACAAAAGATTGTCGAACAGATTATCAGCGAAGATTTTCACGACATTGTTGCCGAATCCGTTTATTTGGTCAATTTTTATATTATTGAGGGACGCGGACGGCATTATGTGATGACTTGTTGGGGAGTGGTTTATCAAGGAGGTTTTTTGTATATTCCGATATTTGATGAAGACAGGCATTTCATTTATGAGCGCCCCGTCCAATCTTACATAAAAGAAGAAATCCCATCGGGCACAGTCTTCAAAGCAAACGGAATTTATTATCAGACCGCAACTGATGAAGAGGGAAAATTATATCTGAATTATTCGCGCAATCCTTTTTTGTTTAATCAAAGAGTAAATCATCTGATTACAAACGAAAACAGAACTGCCCGAATTATACAGGCAAACTTTAAAAAAGAGAGCAACGGAACTTAACCGTTGCTTTTTTTAGTGCTTTAAATAGAACAAGTCATAAATCTTGGCGAAAATAATGTTTGTGTATACAAAAACTATCGTACTGACCGTATAATCGAGCCAACTGCGGCAATTCCACATTTTATCAAGTTGCGATGCCGTTGCTTCGGGAATCAATAGAAGTGCGGTAATTATTACAAACGACCAATAATTTCCTTTGGCACGATCTTTCACTTTGCGGAATGACGAATTTTTTCCTCTTAAGGAAGAAATCCAAGCCAGATAAGGTTTGCATATCAACATAGGCGATACAAGGCACAGAACCCCATACGCAGCTAAAATCTGCCAAATTGAGGCACCGGTTTTTGCGCCCTTTGACGACATACCGTCAAAAGTTGATAAATAGCGCTCATATATATCCAAATATACATCATCGAATCCTAAAAACAACGGAAGCATCGGCAAAAATGCCACCGTTATCGCCAGCAAAAATAATATTACCAAGGCTTTTGCAGAAGGCGCAAGACTTCCTATCACCGCTTTTCCGCCGAAATAAGGATGCAAGTTATAGTAATAACGATAAAAAAAGCACCAAAAAATATAGTAACTTATTAACCACAAAATACTTAACGGATTGGATATACCGCCTTCCAAACATTTAAAACACAGCATATAAACCATATTCACTGCAAAAACGCATAAAGTAAATCTGGAATTTTCAAAAATATAAGTATTCGCTTCGTGTAAAATTTCTTTCACATTCAAATGAATCACCGGATTTATTTTTTTGGTCATCTGCGGCATAATTTAACCCATATTCAGTTTATATTTTCCGTTATCGGTGATTATCAGCCGTCTTTCATCGCTTTCTACTTTTTGGCGCAGACGATATATATGTGTTTCCACGGTATGCGTGGTAACGCCGCTGCTGTATTGCCAAACATTTGTCTGTAAATCACCCTTTCCGACATATTCGGAACCTCTTTTATACAAGTATTTTATTATACCTATTTCTTTTTCCGTAAGTTTAATTGTTTTATTGTTTTTCAAATCGACAATTTCTTTTTGGTTGGGATGCAGTTCGTAATTGTTGAAAACTAAAAAACCATCGGCGGAACTGTCCAATTTATTGTTGACCGCACGCACGATATCAAGAAAGCGCATCAAATTGAGCGGTTTTTGAACAACGACATTTAAATTTCCCTCATTTTCACAAACTTCACTTGTCAGAAATAAAATCGGCACTGACGGATATTCGGTTCTTTTACGGGAATATATATTTTCATCTTCATCAACAATAATCACGTCGGGAGCTTCATCGGTTACTACCGACTTATCGGCAAAACGAACTATCTGAGCAGATAAGTCTTTTTTAAAATCTTCATTATCCGAAAAAATTTGAATATTCACTTTTAAACGTCCTTAAAAATTAAGTTCTAATCCCCCGATTACGGCGTAACCTCTGTTACCTTCATCCAGAACTTTATCTCCTTTATACTCCGCATAAGAAGTTGCCAAATAAAGAGCCGCGTATTTACTGAATGCATAGCGATTAACGAAACTCACTATTGAATCGCGGTTATTTGTTTTATCGGCATAAGCGGCGAAATACGATAAACCGGTTTTAAACGGACCTATTTCGTAGCTCAATCCGACGTTAAATGCCTGTCCGCGGCGATATCCGTCAAAATAATACGGCATATTATCTTCAGTTGCCTCATTTAATGCATAGTCGCCTGATGTTGTAAAACTCTTGCGATAAGAACCTCCGAGTGTCCAACCTTTGCGATATAAACTCAAACCTGCGGAAATTTCCTGATTATTTCTGTGATTGTACGCATAACCTAAAGAACTCTCCAATTCCGCAAAACCGAAATCCGAATTATTATACAAACCGACCGCATAAGAAGAACGATTGTCATAACGGCTGTGCTTATTAATCAGTCCTGCTTCGGAATAACTGTCCGGAGTATATGAAAAAGCAAGCTTGGTATTATACATTTCTTTTGTGGTATAACTTATCTTAAACGCATCGGCATCGGTGTTCAAATAAGTAGAATTAAGGGTGCGGTAAGAGGTTATTTTGCCTTTACGCTGCCAATTCGGATTTACCGTAAAATCCGTCATCGGCGTATTATTTACCCTGAAATACCCGACACTCGGAGCACCGACCGCCATTTGGTAAGCCGCATTATATATTTGTCCGACACTTATTTCACCATATCCGAAAGTGTACGAAAGATATACATTCTCTCCCCAATCTCCGTGGTTATAATCCTTTATTTCTCTACCGTGAGCAACCTGTGCATCTAACCCTAAAATCAATTGCTGCCCGTTGTCAAAGCCATAGCCTGCCGAAGTGTTAATTTCAGCGCTCACCGGAGTATTATTTCGTTGATACAAATGCCTGTATTTATCGGCATATTGAGTATATCCGTAAAATCCGTCGGCAACCAACGAATAATCATAAACAAACTCACCAGCATAAGCCGGCAGGCAAACAAGCCATACGGCCGATATAATACCATATTTTTTCATCAAAATTACCTCTTGTTTTTCCTTAATTTAAGTGCAAGAAGCCGATATGTCAACTTATTTCTTGATTTTCACCCCTTTATAAATATGCCTGTTTATAAAATTACAAATAGTGCTTTTAAATTTTATTTTATTATATATAATAGCGCTAAATTTGAAAATGTGTTTTAAATCAGAAAGGGAAAACAATGCAAAAGCCGGTTATGTTACTAATTTTGGACGGTTGGGGATACAGAGAAAATAAAACTCAAGATAATGCAATTGAAAACGGACAAACTCCTAATTGGCATCATCTGTTGGAAACTTGCCCGCACTCTTTTGTAGAAACTTCAGGATTAGACGTCGGATTGCCTGACGGACAAATGGGAAATTCGGAAGTAGGTCATATGAATTTAGGCGCCGGTCGCGTGGTTATGCAAGATTTGCCTAAAATTGATCAAGCGATTGCCAATCACACTTTAGAAAAAAATCCGGTGGTTGCAGAATTAGTAGACACTTTGAAAAATAACGGAAAAACCTGTCATTTAATGGGATTAATGTCGCCGGGCGGGGTTCATTCTCATCAATCTCATCTTGTCGCTTTGTGTGAAATCTTAAATCATAATAACATTAACGTGTATGTTCACGCTTTTTTGGACGGTCGTGACACTCCGCCGTCTTCGGCTCAAAGCTTTTTGAAAGAATTTTGTGAAAGCACTGCAAATATGCCGCACGTTAAAGTTGCCACTCTTTCCGGTCGTTTTTATGCTATGGACAGAGATAAGCGTTGGGACAGAGTTGAGTTGGCCTATAACAATATCGTATCGGCTGACGGTAAACGTTATGACACGGTCGATGAAGCAATCGGCGCTTCTTACGAAGCAAATGTTACCGACGAGTTTGTCGTACCTTGCGTTATCGGCGATTATCGGGGAGCAAACGATGGTGATGCCGTTTTAATGGCCAACTTCAGAGCAGACAGAGCCAGAGAAATTTTATACGCTCTGTGCGATGAAAAATTTGCCGGTTTCAATCGGACAAAAGTTGTTAAATTTTCTTGTCATATCGGTATGGCCGAATATTCGGCAGACCATAACCGTTTTATGAAAACCATTTTTGCTCCGGAAGCTTTACGCAACATCTACGGCGAAATTATAGCCAATCATAAAATGACACAGCTTCGCATTGCCGAAACCGAAAAATATGCACACGTCACTTTCTTTTTTAACGGCGGTGAAGAACGTATGTTTGAAGGTGAAGACCGCATATTGATAAACAGTCCGAAAGTCGCCACCTACGATTTAAAACCGGAAATGAGCATTTATGAAGTTACCGATGCTTTGGTTGAGGCAATAGAGAGTAAAAAGTATGACACAATTATTTGCAATTTTGCCAACGGCGATATGGTCGGACATACCGGAATTATGGAAGCAGCACTAAAAGCTGTTGCCGCCGTTGATAAATCACTCGGCAGAGTAATGGAGGCTATCAAAAAAGTTAATGGTGTTCTTTTGGTAACGGCGGACCACGGTAATGTAGAAAAAATGGTTGACGAGAAAACAGGTCAACCTTATACTGCACACACGGTGGGAAAAGTACAGGCCGTGTTATACAACGCACCTGCGGACATCAAAGAACTGAATAACGGCAGACTCGCTGATATATCACCTACTTTGCTGGATTTGTTGGAGATTGAAAAACCGCAGGAAATGACCGGACATTCTCTTTTGAAAAAATAAGGATTAATATGTTGCGAACTTTCTATCTTATATTTTTTGTTTCAATTGCGATGTTGCTTTGTAATTCATCGAATGCTGCTCCGATGGGTAAAAAAGCGGTCTCGGTATCAGCGGCCGACGTTGCCAAAGCGGAAGCGGAAGCTAAAAAAGCATCACAAGAAAAAATACGTCTGGAACAACAGGCAAAAAAAATAAAAGATGAACTTAACAGCGTTAATCAAAAAATGATTGTCGCCGCCAAAAAAATTCAAAACGGTGAAGATGAAGTCAGACAAAAACAGGAAGAGCTGGAAAAGCTTCAAGAACACCTTAATCAATCGGAAATCAAGTTTAGCTCCGAACACGGAATGTTGCTTGAAACATTAGCCGCCCTGCAAAGTTTAGCTCTGCGCCCTTCCGAGGCGATTTTGGCTCAACCGTTATCTCCGGTGGAGGTGATGCGCAGCAGTCTGCTTCTTCGCGGCAGCGTACATTCGCTTAAGGAGCGCGCGGAAATCATAAGACAAAGCATTGAAGATATTAGTAATCAGAAAGAAGAAATCGCCAAGCGTCTGCAAGATTTGGAAAAAGAAAATAAACAACTGGCTCAACAACAGGCAGATATGAAAAAGATGTCTAAACAAAAAAGTGAGATGTATTCACAAATTTCTTCCCAAAGCAAAGAGGCGCAACAGAAAGCAGCGGCTTTGGCTAATCAGGCCGGAAGCTTGCGCGATTTGTTGGATAAACTCGAAAAACAAAAATCTTTACAACAAAAACAGTTGGCAGAAAAGCAACGTTTAGCGCGTGAACGCGCTGCCGATAAAGTTCGTGCAGATAAAGGCATTACACCGAGCAGCGATGTCGGTTCGGTTAATTTTGCCAAGGCCAAAGGCAAATTATCGCGTCCGGCACGCGGTCCTATATTGACGCAATTTCATCAGGAAATGTCCAAAGGCGTCGTATCCAACGGTATAGATATAAAAACCGCGTCTAATGCGCAGGTAATCGCCCCTTATGACGGAACGGTGATTTTTGCCGGTCCGTTTAAGAACTTTGCCAACTTGCTGATTATTGACCACGGTGACGGTTATACTTCCTTACTCAGCGGTTTGGAAGAAACCGATGCCAAAGTGGGGCAAACTCTGTTAGCCGGCGAACCGGTCGGTAATATGCCTTCCGGTAATAACGCCAAGTTGCATATGGAAATTCGCCAAAACAACCGTCCGCTTAATCCGGCGGATTGGATGACTAATTAAAAGGAAAACACTATGTTAAAGAAAAGCATCATTATATACACATTAATCATCGGTTTAATTTCTTCTTGCGCAATAGCAAAGGAACAGAAAAAACAAGAAGAAGATGTTAATACCTACGAGCTTTTGAATATCTTCGGTGAAGTTATGGAACGTACAAAAGTATCCTATGTTGAAGATATTTCCGATAAGCAACTTATCGAATCGGCCATAAACGGAATGCTGACTTCTTTGGACCCGCATTCCAGTTATCTGAATGCCGAAGATTTTAAGTATATGAATGAGCAGACCAGCGGTAAATTCGGCGGTCTGGGTATAGAAATAACTATGGAAAACAGTGTTGTAAAAATCATTTCCCCGATTGATGACACGCCTGCGGCTAAAGCCGGATTGAAAGCCGGTGATTATATAACGGATATTGACGGAGAAACCGTTATCGGGCAAACTTTAAATGAAGCCGTAAGCAAGTTGCGCGGAAAAGTCGGAACCAAAGTGAAAGTAACCATTCGCAGGGCAAATACAAAACCGTTTACCGTAACATTAAAACGGGAAGAAATTAAAATTCAATCGGTCAAACACGAAATCAAAAACGAAGATATACTATATATCCGTATTTCCGCTTTCAATGAAGACATTGATGAAAACATAGAAAAGGCTGTTCAGGAAGCGCAAAATAAACTTAAAAATAAATTGTCCGGTATTGTGATCGATGTCAGAAATAATCCGGGAGGACTTTTGGATCAGGCGGTAAAAGTATCCGATTTATTTTTAGAGCAAGGGGAAATTGTTTCCACCCGCTCGCGCAATGAAGAAGACACCGTTAAATTTTCGGCTACTCCGGGGGATATTGCCGAAAATCTGCCGATTGTTTTGATGATAAACGAAGGCTCTGCTTCGGCTGCCGAGATTTTGGCAGGTGCTTTGCAAGACCACCATCGTGCGGTAGTTTTAGGAGAGAAGTCTTTCGGTAAGGGATCGGTACAAACCGTCATTCCGCTTCGTAACAATGCCGCTATGCGCATAACAACGGCTCGTTACTATACTCCGTCCGGCCGCTCAATTCAGGCAAAAGGTATTGAACCTGATGTAGTAGTTAAACTGGCAAAAATAGAAGAGATAGATAACTCGGATTGGGCAATAAGCGAAGCCGATTTGAAAGGTGCCTTGAAAAACGAACAGGCAGGAAGCAAATCCAAAGATAAAAAAGGTACGAATAAAAAATCCGATAACAAAGAAGAGGAAGTCAAAGATTATCAATTAATCAGAGCTCTCGATTTGGTGAAGGCACTTTATCTGTACGGACAGAATGATAATAAACATTTTGTTAAGTCAAAAGAAGAAGAAAAAGAAGAACCGGAAAAGAGTGAAAAATAATGCCTCAGTGGTATCGCCGGAATGCGGGAATAGTTGTTTTTAACACCAAACATAAGGTTTTGGTATGTCAGAGAGCGGATATGGAAAATTCGTGGCAATTTCCGCAAGGCGGTATTGAGCAAGGCGAAAGCGTAAAACAGGCGGCAATCCGCGAGCTGGAGGAAGAAACATCACTAAAAAACGTTAAACATATCGTATCTTTGGAAAATCCGGCGCGCTATACTTTTCCGCCACAAATTATCGAATCTATGCAAAGGCGCGGATTTACCAATGCCGGACAGGATATGTTTTGGTCGCTGTTTTTATTTGAAGGTGATGATAGCGAAATAAATTTACAAACCAAAGAACCGGAATTTAAAAACTTCAAATGGGTTAGTTTGCAAGAAGCCTTTGATTTGTGCGTTGATTTCAAAAAGCCTGCTTATCAGGTCGCCGTCAAAGAATTTTCGCCGTATATTGAGGGGAAAAAATGAAAATATATCTGGTGGGCGGTGCTGTTCGCGATATGGTATTAAACAAAACTCCCCACGATAAAGATTACGTGGTTTTCGGCGCCACACGTAAGGAGATGCTCAAAGCGGGTTTTTTACAAGTGGGAAAACACTTTCCGGTATTCCTGCATCCCGTTACCCAAAATGAATACGCTTTGGCACGCAAAGAAGAAAAAATCGGCGATAAACACACAGATTTTCGTTTCGTATTTACTCCCGATATTACTCCCGAAGAAGATGTTGTGCGCCGAGATTTCACTTGCAATGCCCTACTTTTTGACGAAGAAAAAAATGAATTAATTGATTTGGTGGGCGGAATTAATGATATTAAAAACAAAATATTAAAACATATAAACTCCGAACATTTTATTGAAGACCCGTTGAGGGTTCTGCGTATGTGTCGTTTTGCAGCTAAACTCAATTTTACGATTGCCCCCGAAACTATGAATCTGGCGCGTAAAATGGTAAATGACGGAATGCTTACGCATTTAACACCGGAACGAATCTGGGGAGAGATGACTGCAGCTTTAAACGAAAGTAATTTTGCCCTGTTCATTTTGAGTATGCGGGATTGCGGCGCTCTGGAAGCTCTTTTACCGGAAATCAGCAGATTGTGGAAAATACCGGAGCGAACCGACTACCATCCGGAAGGAAACTCGGGAGCGCACACAATACTAACCTTAAAGCAAGCCGAAAATTTATCTGCCAGAATTAAGTTTGCATTATTGCTGCACGATATCGGCAAGACACTGACACCTTCGGATATTCTGCCCAGCCATCACGGACACGATAAGAAAGCCTCTCCGTTGATAAAAAATATTTGTCGGCGCTTAAAAATTCCTAATGATTATCGTGATTTTGCTCTGATGGCAGCAGCTCAGCATATGCAAATACGCAACGTTACGGATATGAAAAAACGGCGTTTATTAACTATGTTATTTGATATATGCGGGTTAAAACGCCGTCAAGATTTGGCGGATTATATTAAATTGTGCCGTTGTGATATGTTGGGACGAATGCGCGATATTCCCGAATCTGAGCGTCAATATTTCCGTCGCTCGGCTATGCGATTAATCATAAATTTCAAAATCCAAAGCAAAGTAAAAGCAACCGATATGCCAAATTTTGCAGATATATCCAAAGATGCTGCTTTTGCCGAAAAGTTTTTTAACTACCGTACCGAGAAAATAATTTAATATATTAACACCGCCCCAAAAGTTGATGCCGTACTGCGGATAGTCTTGAGTTATACCCTGACTGTTATAATTTTGCATAAGTTGTTGTTCACGCTGTTGTTTTGTTATTCACTATTTTCCATAACAGTTTTAATTATAAAAAATGTTGCTTCGTGATAGTATAACAATACTATGAGTTCCATTATCAACCAAGGCAACAGAATGTATTTTATTTTAAGATAAAAGTTTTTATTACACTCAAACCATTTCTTTTTTAACACATATCGCAAAAACAACGGATATCCGAACCAAAAGCAAAAATCAAATAGGAACAGAACAGGAAAAAAAGGTATTATTTTATGAAATACTAAAATAATCATAATACCACACAAAACAAGAAAACAAACACCAGTATCTATTGTTTTTAATAACAATTCTTTTATTCTTTTTCCGATTACCTCTTTTTCCACATTCTGTTCCTTTAGTTTGTTTTATTAATAACGGTACTTTTCTTCATCCTTTTTATAATATATATTTTTCAGTTTGTCAGCAGAAGAATTTATACTTTGCTTAAAAAATTTTTTCCCCAACTTTATCAAAGGTCTTGTTGAGGCTCTGAATAGAGGTAGCTGTTCCAGTCCTAAACCTATGCTATTAGCAAATCCGTTAACCGCCAAATTATTCATAAAATCGTTCCAATTTTCGGCATAACCAGCTGAAGCAAGCCCTGTATCAGTAAATGCATTGAGAGCTTTATTAGCAAAAGTTATATCTTTTACCAAATGCATCGGAGTTCTCATTGCTCCCACAAACTCCGCTCCGCCATAAATGTACGGATGACGTTGTTGTTCACGCTGTTGGCGTGCCATTTGATATTCTAATTCATCACGCGTTGAAAACCCGCGGTGATTTACGCCGTAGCTGTCTATCTATCGTCCCCGATTTGGCTGCTAAATAGTAGATTTATTTGATAAATACGAGTATAGGTAATTTTATATTGACATC
>JAFUSH010000027.1 GCA_017471705.1 Alphaproteobacteria bacterium
CAAGCAATCCATCAAGTATCCTTTGTTACCGGGCGGAGAATATGATGACGACGAACTTTGAAGTTCTATTCTGAGACATTCTTCCGCCCTTTTTCTTTTTTACATCTCTTTTTATAACATAACTTTAACTAACAATTCTGAACCCTGAGCATAGCGAATGGGTGAAGAATCCATTTCGTTCCGGCGGAACGAAACAACGCCGTCGGCGTTGTTGGATACTTCGCCACCAATGTGGCTCAGTATGACGATGGAAAATAGCGTTGCTTCTGTGTTATTTAATCGGAAGATCGCCTGACGCATTTGCCTAAAGGCAAAGCGAGCGATGACTTTTATTGTTTTTTTATTAATCGGTAGCCCCCTTGACGTTTTCTAACGAAAACGAGGGGGCCATAAAAAAAGAGCGGCAATCCAAATGATGACAGCAAAAATAAAATGTTTTCATCCAGTGATGACCAGAACAAGCGAGGAGTAATCCTCGCTTGTTTCTTTACGTCAGTTTAGAATAGTTTTTGATTATCCTGTTATTAAGATAATCTTCCGTCAATGACAGGACTGTGTAGGCAAGCAGTATACCTGCGCCAATCGGCCAGAAGCGGGATATAATCTCTTGTACTGTCTGATAGCTGTATCCGAACAACCATATCATAAGCAACACAAAAACAACCAGAGCAGCAATCTCTGATGCAGCTCTCAATCTTGAAATGAATCTTCTTGTTTTCATAATATATAAAATTTAGATAATATTATAATAATTTATTTAATTCTTCTTTATTGTTTTTCGTTTGGGGCAATCGCGTTATTGTTTAATCGGTAAATATACGGTAAATGTATTTCCTTTATAAGCTGTTGATGATACCGTTAAATTACCGCGATGGTGCAATACTATTTGCTTGGCGATTGCCAGTCCCAATCCGGTGCCTTTTATTTTCATATCTTTATGTATCTGCATTCGATAAAATTTCTCGGTAAGACGCGCTAAATCTTCCTTGTTGATTTTTTGTCCTTTGTTATTAAATGCAATACTTACCGCCCGTCCCGATGCTACATTTTGTCCGGATTTTGCCGGAATCTCGGGTACGGTTTTCAATTCTACATTTACTTCGGAATTTTCCGGAGCATATTTTATGGCATTGTCGAGTAAGTTTTGCAGAACCTGATGAATTTGCTGATTATCTCCGATGATTTTCGGAATACGGGTTAATTCGTTTATTTTGATATTTACGGAATGTTGAAAAGCCTTGATTTTGAGAGCTTGCATAATGTCGTCGATTACTTCGTGCAAGTCGATTTTGTCTTTGAGTTCTTTATCTTGTCCCATTTCCAAGCGTGAAAGAGAAAGCAAATCTTCTATCAGCGCCGCCATATATTCGGATTGTTCTTTCATAATTCCCAAAAAGGCGTCGCGGGCATCGGCATCGTCACGGGCAGTTGTTTGCAGAGTTTCAATAAAACCGGAAATAACCGAAAGAGGGGTGCGAAGCTCGTGACTGGCATTTGCCACGAAGTCTGATTGCATTTTTTCCAAACTTAACGCTCGGCTGACATCATAAAGCGAAATAACCGCTACTGCCCGACTTTTGGTTTGCCGCGGTAATTTGGTTATATGGGCAAACAATTGCCTGTTGCCGTGTTCGGGAGTATGAAATACAACACGCTCGGAATCGCTGTTCCCTTTAAGAACTTTTTCTACCGAAGAAATAAAAATGTTAGTCGAGAAAAGATGGTCTATATTGATTCCGGTGAGATTGTTACCCAAAAATTGTCTGGCTGCTAAATTAGAACCGATTAGATTGCCTTCGCCGTCAAGCATCAGAATAGGGTCCGGAAAAGTATCGAAAACGGCGGCATCTGACAAAGCTTGTGCTTCAAGAGCGTCGGTTTTGGAAGTCCACAGACGGTGAATTGAGGTAATTGCCTGAGCCAAATCTTTGGTATCTTTTTCCGACAGAGTTATATCAATATCATCTACTTTCCCGTTTGCCAGAGATTCAATGTAATTTCTTAAAGTCTGTAATTCGGAACTGATGGGGAAAAGCATTAAGACATTTGATATCAGGGTTATAAAATAACACACAAAAGCAACTTCAACAGTCAGTAGTTCAAAAATAACCAATGTGGAAAAAAGTACAACGGCGGGTAACGATATAATAAACACACGCTTGATGAATTGCCGGCCGATACTTGATTTCAACTGTCGAAAATACTGCCTCATATAAATTATCCCGTCAATAAAATTAATAAAATACTGGACTAAAACTGCAAATATTGTAATATCAAATAAGTTTAAATAAATTTAAGATTTTGAAGACAAATGGTAGAAATTAAAGCTTTATCGCCGGGAATGGCACAGTATACTGAAATAAAAAAATCGTATCCGGATTATTTGTTGTTTTATCGGATGGGAGATTTTTATGAATTGTTCTTTGAAGATGCGTTAAAAGCATCTAAAGCGTTGGATATAGCTCTGACTAAAAGAGGGAAAATACAAGGTGAAGATATACCTATGTGCGGAGTGCCTTTTCACGCTTATGAAAGTTATTTGGCAAAGCTTATTAAGTGCGGATATAAAGTGGCTATTTGCGAACAAATGGAAGATCCTGCCGAAGCTAAAAAACGCGGATATAAGGCGGTAGTCAAAAGAGAAGTTGTTCGTTTGGTTACGGCGGGAACTCTTACGGAAGATACATTGCTCGACGCAAGGCGTAATAACTATTTGATGGGAATAAGTAAAAATAACGGGGTATACGGTTTTGCGTGGGTGGATTTGTCAACGGGAGTGTTTTATTCCTGTTCTGCGGAAGCGGATGCGGAAAATGAAGCGAATGAAATACGCGGAATATTGAGCAAAGTTATGCCGGGGGAAATTTTATTATCCGACGCATTGTTGCAAAATTCGGATTTATTTGATTTGTTTAACGAATATCGCGAAAAATTATCGGTTTTGCCGAATGCACGTTTTGATTATGCTAATGCTTTGAAGAAGACGCTCGATTTTTATGCCGTGCAAACTCTTGATTCATTCGGCAGTTTTTGTAAAGCAGAGGTGACATCAATCGGTTTGGTGTTGGATTATGTGGAAATGACACAGAAGGGACAAATGCCGCGGATTATGCCTCCTGTCAAAATCAAGGAAGCTCTGTATATGGAAATAGATGCGGCAACCGCCAAGAATTTAGATTTGTTTGACGGTTCTCGCGGCAGTTCTCTTATATCGGTGATAGACCGCACGGTTACCGGAGCCGGAGCCAGAATGCTTAATTCTTGTTTGATAAACCCGCTGCTTGATTTAAAAGAAATTAATGCGCGTCTGGATATTGTGGAGTTTTTTTATAAACATAATGATGTTCGAGATAAACTGCGTAACATATTGAAAAAATGTCCGGATATGGAGCGGGCGGTATCCAGATTAAGCGTAAATCGCGGCGGTCCTCGCGATATGGCCGCTATTTTGCAAACCTTGAAAGCATTGCCTTCAATCAGAATGTTAATGACTTCATATCATAAAGTTGATGTTGTTGATGAATTGCCGGAAGCCATATCTTCTGTTTTACAAAAATTGGGTGATTACTATTCTTTGGTGGATGTATTAAGCGGAGCATTGAATGACGATAATCTGCCGTTGCTTCCGCGTGACGGAGGTTTTGTTGCCGAGAGATATTCACCGGAGCTTGATGCTACTCGCGCTATGCGAGATGAAGGACATCGGTTTATTATGAATCTGCAAGGTAAATATATTAAGGAAACGCAGATAGATGCCTTAAAAATAAAATATAACAATGTAATCGGGTACTTTATCGAAGTTCCGAATAAATTTGCAACGCAAATGTTGGAAAAGCCCGAATTTATACACAGACAATCGGTTCTGAACGCAGTGCGTTTTACTACAGCGGAACTCAGCGAACTTGAAAATAAAATCAGGGGCGCCGCCGATAGAGCTTTAGCTATGGAAATGGAAATTTTTGAAGATATACTACGGCAAATTATGATATCCGCCGATGATATCAGCCGCACAGCCGATGCTTTGGCTAAATTGGATATGGGGAGCGCTTTGGCCGATTTGGCTTTGGAAAATAATTATTGTCGTCCGGAATTGGATAACAGTTTGATTTTTGATGTGGTTGACGGACATCATCCGGTCGTGGAGGCTTCAATCAAAAGAAATAATGAAGGAGCTTTTGTCGGCAATGATTGCAGTTTGGACGGCGAAAATAATCGGATATGGCTTTTAACCGGTCCGAATATGGCCGGTAAGTCGACTTTTTTACGACAAAACGCAATCATTGCTATTATGGCGCAGATCGGTTCGTATGTGCCGGCAAAATCAGCGCATATAGGTGTTATAAACAAAGTGTTTTCCAGAGTCGGAGCATCGGATGATTTATCGAGAGGACGCTCCACTTTTATGGTAGAGATGGTGGAAACCGCATCTATTTTGAACAGAGCTGATGAGCGTTCATTTGTTATTTTGGATGAAATAGGAAGAGGAACTGCTACTTTTGACGGGTTGTCAATTGCTTGGGCCGTGGTTGAGTATTTGCACGAAGTTAATAAATGCAGAGCTTTGTTTGCAACCCACTATCACGAATTGACGGTTTTGGATGAAAAATTATCTGCCCTTACTCTGCATTGTATGAAAATCAAAGAATTTAATGAGCAGGTAATATTTTTGCACGAAGTGATTGAGGGGGCGGCAGATCGTTCATACGGTATACACGTTGCTAAACTTGCCGGTCTGCCTAAATCGGTAATAGCCAGAGCCGGACAGGTTCTTAAAAAACTGGAGGCAGATAAACAAAAGCAAAATGTGAATAGTTTGGAAAATGATTTGCCGTTGTTTGCTTTTGTGCAGAATGAAGAACAGGAAAAAGAAAATTCAAAATCTCCGATAGAGGAAGTCATTGATAATATTGAACCTAACGATATCTCTGCCAGAGAAGCTTTGGATATTATTTATGAACTTAAAACATTGAGAAGGAACTCATAATATGGAAACTAAAGAATATTTTGAAAATTATACTAAATTTATTGATTCGGTTACCGCTGATATTTCTAAACACGATGAAATGTTTATCCCTCATTTTGAAAAACTTTCGGCAAAATTGAACGGTAATTTTACCAGACTTGATAATGCAATTACCGGTTTGGTCGGAGAGAGCGGAGAGGTTCTTGATGTATGGAAAAAAACCAAATATCACGGTTTGGATTTTGAAGAGGCTAAAGAACGTTTTATTAAAGAGTTGGGTGATGTTTGTTGGTATTTGTTTCAAACGGCCTATGCTTTGGGAGTGCCGGTAAATGAAATAATAGATGCCAATATCGAAAAATTAAAAAAACGCCACGCCAACGGTTTTTCTTCGGAATATATGCATAAAAAAGGCGATTGATGGAAAAAATTGTTGGAGTTTTACCGGCTTTGCCGTTTGAAAAACCGTTTGATTATAAGGTCAATCGGGATGTTAAAGTAGGGCAGATTGTGGAAGTACCTTTCGGTAAAATAAATCAAATAGGCATTGTATATTCATTAAAGAAAACAGGTGATGTAGAACCGAGCAAAATCAAATCGGTCGGTAAATATTTTGATTTTCCGGCACTCAAAGGCGAACTTATAGCTTTTATCGAATGGGTGGCAAAATATAATATGGCACCGCTCGGAATGGTGCTGAAAATGGTATTGAGTGTTCGCTCGGTGTTTGAACCGTCATCAATGACGGTTTTATATACGCTTTCAGGAAAAACTCTGACCGAGGCAAAGCTTAAAAACTCTGATGCGCGGTGGCGGGTTATGGATTTGCTTAAACACGCTCCGTATACAAGACAGGAAATTGCCAAAGGTGCAGGCGTTACGCAAAGTGTTATAAAAACTCTGATAGATTCCGAAGTTTTGAAGCCTGTTTATGTTGAAAATAAAGCGGAGTTTTTGGAACCGGTCGGTAATTATATTAAAGTTGATTTGACCGAAGAACAGCAAAATGCCGCCGATTTATTGTGTCAAAAAACAGATACCGGCTTTTCGGTTACTTTATTGGACGGTATAACCGGTTCCGGTAAAACGGAAGTATATTTTGAAGCGGTGGCTAAGGTTTTGGATAGCGGTAAGCAAGTATTGATTCTTGTTCCGGAAATATCGTTAACTTCTCAGTGGTTGAACAGATTTCAAAAAAGATTTGGAGTGAGGCCGGCAAATTGGCATTCCGGTTTGAGTATAAAAGAAAGAACCGATACGTGGAAAGCTATTGTTGAGGGCAGAGTCAAAGTGGTGGTCGGAGCTCGTTCCGCGCTGTTTTTGCCGTACACGAATTTGGGATTGATAGTTATTGATGAAAGTCACGACCATTCGTTTAAACAGGAAGATGTCGTTAATTATCAGGGGCGCGATATGGCAATTGTGCGCGCCAAAATAGAACATTTACCGGTTATTCTTTCAACCGCTACTCCGGATTTGGAAACATTGGTTAATGTCGAAGAAGGTAAATACGGTTGTGTTAAATTAAGAAATCGCTATGCGTCGGCCTGTTTACCGGATATTAAAATAATAGATTTGAAAAAAGATAAACCGCAAAAAGGTGAGTGGGGCGTCTCGTGGCTGGCTCCGAAGTTAGTTGATGCTCTTGATGTAAATTTGCAAAAGGGAGAACAATCGGTATTATTTTTGAACAGGCGCGGATATGCGCCGCTACTTATTTGCCGTGATTGCGGTCATCGTATACAATGTCCGAGTTGCAGTGCGTGGCTGACCGAACATAAAAATGCAGGCAAATTAATGTGTCATCATTGCGGATATGTTGATGAAATTCCGACGGTGTGTCCGCATTGCGGATCCAAAGACGGTTTGACTGCCTGCGGACCGGGGGTGGAACGGGTTGCAGAAGAAGTTTGTATGCGCTTTCCAACGGCAAAAGTTGAAATTTTATCAAGTGATAATGCGACTTCGTTTACGGCGGTTTCCAATATAATAAGTAAGATGGAACGCAGAGAAATCGATATTTTGGTGGGAACACAGATAATTGCCAAGGGACATCATTTTCCGAATTTAACTTTGGTGGGAATTGTTGATGCCGATTTGGGACTACTTGGCAGTGATTTGCGTGCCGCCGAGCAAACATATCAATTGCTGTCGCAGGTTTCGGGACGCGCAGGACGCGGTGATAAAGCCGGAGTTGTTTATGTGCAAACTTTGCAACCGGATAATAATGTATTGAAAGCATTGGTGGAACAGGATAGAGAGTTATTTATGGGCTTTGAAAAGAAAAGCAGAAAGTTACTCAGCTATCCTCCTTTCGGTAAATTGGCTTCTTTGATAATATCCGGAGCTAATCAACATCAGACTGCAGCTGTTGCCGCTCAATTCGGCAGGACGGCTCCGCACACTGATTTTATATCGGTTTTGGGACCGGCGCCGGCACCATTGTTTATGCTGCGTGATAAATATCGTTTCAGGCTCTTGTTAAAAACCTCCCGCAGTATCAATATTCAGGAAGTTTTGAAAAAATGGCTGACGATGGTAAATATTCCATCAAGTGTTCGGGTGGAGGTCGATATTGATCCGTATTCGTTTATGTAAAAAAAACACCTCTGAATGAGGTGTTAAAGTTTTTTTTTACATATCAGCGATTACACAAATACATCCAAAAGCAACTTAAAATGAATAAGAAAGTCGTATATAAAAAGTTGGCTTCGATGATTATGTTGTTGTTACCGATTATACGTATGGCACAATCATTGTCGGATTTAACAGTATCTTCGGACAAAGATTTATGCTTTATACAATTATCATTGGAATATGTACATCTCTGTAGAATATCCCTTACCTGAGATTCAATGTTTAAATCAGTCATTGATTGAGTTCCGAAAGCAATTAGTTTACTTTTTTGAATTCACTGTATATGTCAAGAAAGTTCTTAACTTTTTCATTGGCAACGCTTGTCGATTCACTGCATACTTTCAGGTAAATCAACTTAATCAGTTCTGCTTTGTCTTTCGGAGTTATATGGGCAGAACGAGACTCTAACCATTCTTCAACGTTTTCTATAATAACTCCCAATATATCCGAATTGACCGCCGAAGCTGCCGAACTGGCAATATTAAGAGGTAAGTCTGTCAATTCTTGCTCATCAACCCGTAAGAGTTGCGCTAATTTATGTCTTTCCACCTCACCCAAACGACGCGGCGAGCCGTTTTTTATGAATTGTTGGATATAAGCTATGTTTTTGCCGATAGCTAACGATACTTGGGCGTAATTCAAGCCTTTTTCAACAATAAGACGAGCAATTTTTTTTCTGACTTCTTCAATATCTTCCATAGAAATTCTCCTTAAAATTATGGGAACATTATATAATATTAATCTTAGTTTGTAAAACGATAAATTTATTTTTGACTTCTTTATATTTTTCTTATATATATGAAAGCGTTGGAGGATAAATTTATGATTAAGAAAATCACTTTAAAAGGTGAGGTTCTTAGAAAAGGGTATGTTAAAAATAATGACGGAGTGATTTGTCACAAAACTGTTCTCGAAAGATATTATGAAAAAGGATATCTGGATTTGCCAAGCAGTTGCTTCAGCGCGGAGGACAGAAAGAAAGTTGGTGAGATGCTTGCTCAAGATTATTATTTGGGTTTGCAACATCATTTAAAATCGGTAGATTTATCGGCTGTGAATATTCCAAGCACCGGTGAAAATGCTCGGGAAAACGGGCAGTTTTATCACGAAAGATATTTAGAAGCGATGAAAGCTGTTCCGCGCGAGTTTAGAGGGGCGGTTTTCCGAGTCTGTTTGGAAGATAAAAAGTTAATTTGTGATGAAGTTGTGGATAAAAATTCACTCAAAAATAAGAATAATTCTTATTACCAGAAAATGCTGTTAAATCTGGGATTAGAGCGACTTATAAAATTTTATTTGAAAAAAAATAAAAAAAGTTCTTGACATTTGGTCACTTTTAATATATGAAAATTATTAGAATGGGAAAAATGTATATAAGAAAATAGATTGGTTAAAAGAGATTTGCGGTGGTAAATCTCTTTTTTTTATTTGGAGAAACGGATAATGTATAAGGCAATTAAAGACCGCATAATTATCAAACTCGACGAATCGGTTAAAAGTAATCTGATAATTGCAAATAGTGAATTATATGAAAAAAACAGCGGAGTTGTTTTGAGTATCGGTAATGATGTCAAATGCGTTAATGTCGGTGACCATATAATATTTCACTTATTTGATGAAATTGCTTTGTCCGAAGAGGGGTTGGCAGTTGTGAGAGAAAAAAGTGTGTTGGCAAGGTTGGAATGAGTGTATTCGTATTTCAGTTATAACAAGCCGGAGTGTGAAACTTCGGTTTTTTTTATTAAGGAGGATTTTAATGGATAAAACTAAAAATGAAAATCGCAAGATATTGCGGGATGAGTGGCAGAAAAAAATATCTGCCGCCGAAAAAAAGTATGCGGATTATTATGATACGGTAAAAGAAATTCGCAGTTATTATCGTAATGAGCGAAGATGCAATAAACAGAATATATTTTGGGCTTCAGTAGAAACGTTGAAGCCTTTTTTGTATTTCAAGCAGCCAACGCCGTTTGTCATACGCAGCCGCAAAACATCAGATAATGCGGAGAATCTGGCAGCAACAATTTTGGAACGTGCTTTAGCGTGGAATATGAAACAATTCGATTTTGACAGCGTTATCAAATATGCACGCAACGATTTTTTGCTTTCTGGTATGGGAATACTTTGGGAGCAATATAATCCGAGTTTTTATAATTTAGGCAAGGAATTAATAAAAAATCGTGAACAAGTTGATACTGTATATGTCAATCCAACGAGTTTTCTGGCCGATACCGAAAAAGTGGAAATTTGGGAGGATGTGAATTGGATTGCAAGGCGTACGTGTTTGAACTTAAACGAAGTAGAAGTTAATTTTGAACAAGAGATTGTCGAATATTTGGCGAAGAGATTCGGTGATGCCGCAAGAATAACCGTGTATGAAATTTGGGATAAAATCAGTAAATGTATTTATTTTTTGAGTCCGGAATATCCGTATGATTTTTTGGATGTTTATGAAGATACATTGCATTTAAGCGGTTTTTTTCCGTGTCCGAAACCTATTATGTCAACTTTGACCAATGACGGCATTATTCCGGTACCGGATTATGTTGAAATTAAGACTTTGCTTGATGAATTGGACGGCGTTAATAACAGAATGCGTCTGACGATGCAAGCTTTAAAAGTTTCGGGTTGTTACGATAACAGTTTTCCTGAGCTTGCCAATATTTTGGATAAAGATGTGACATTGGTTTCTTTAAGCGAATTTGAAAAGCTTAAAGACGCGGGCGGAATTAAAGGAGTGATAGACTTTGCTCCAATTGAGCAGTATATCAGTGCACTTCAGGCTTTGGCAAGCAGGCGTCAAACTTTGATTGATTCTATTTATGAAATTACCGGCGTAAGTGATATTATGCGCGGTTTTTCCAAAGTCGGAGAAACGGCTACCGCGGTTACAAAAAAGACTAATTTCGGGACGCTTCGCAATCAAGACAGGCAAAACGATATGCAGAGATTTTTGAAAGATTTGCTGCGTATTAAGGCAGAGATTATATGCGAACAATTTTCACCGCAATTTTTACTTTCTTTTTTGAATAGCGATGAACTCAATGATATGAATGTTGCGTTAAAGGCTGTCAGAATACTGAAAGCAGATAAGCTGCGTTCAATGGTAATAGATTTGGAAACTGACGGGTGTTATGATATACAGCAGGAGGAAGACCGTACTCTGAAAGTTTTGCGTCATATCAATGAAATAATCAATATGGCGTTTGATGTTGTATCAAAACAGCCGGCATTGCTTCCGCTTTATCGTCAGATGTTGGAAAGTGCAGTGGCAACTATGCCTAAGGCCAGACAGTTTGATGCAATTATGGATACGGCTTTCAAAAAAATTGATTTGGAACTCAATACACCGGATGAAAAGCCAAAAGCGCAAGATAATCCGATGCTTGAATTGCAAAAGCAAAAGAATATTCAAGATTATACAATCAAAAAAGAACAAAATGAAATTAAACGCGAAGAGCTTAATTTGAAAAAAGCCGAAGCGTTTGCAGATTATGCAGAAAAGGAGAAATAAAATGCCTTATGATTCACAGGGAAATTTTACCCGCGTACATAATTGGGAAGAAGATCGGCAAAATGATATCAAAATTATGAGTGACCGCCACGATGAAGAAGATGATAATTTTACCGACGGATTAAATGAATGTTTACTGCGTGACGGCAGAGTCGCAATGGAAGGAGATTTGAATGCAGGTAATTATCAAATTAAAAATGTTGCGCAAGCCGTTGCCGATAATGATGCAGTAAATTTGGGGCAAGTTAATTCAATAAAAGAAAATATTGTTGAAGAATTACTTAATGTTATATCTTCGCTTAACAGTGTGGGGGATATCAAACCGTCACTTCAAACGATAAACCATAATAATTGGCTTTTGTGCGATGGTCAGGCTGTAAGCAGGACAGAATATGCTGATTTATTTACTTTGATAGGAACTTCTTTCGGGAGCGGAGACGGAGTTAATACTTTTAATGTTCCGGATTATCGCGGCAAGTTCTTACGAGGGCTTGGCGGAAATTCGGCGATTGATTTATATACAACACAAGCCGAAAGTTTACCGAATATCACCGGTGAAATTGCAAAATTACCGGAACCATACAGCGATTGGAACGACGGTACAGGAGCTTTGAAAACTGCAAATATAGGCGGAACCGCCTATAGCGGCAATGGAAACGGCAGCAATTATAAGCTTAATTTCGATGCGTCATTGTCAAATGCAATTTACGGAGCGAGTGAACACGTTACGCCGATAAATCAGGCTGTTAATTGGTTTATTAAAGCGAAAGGAGAATGAGATGAGCGGCAGAATAGTTAATAATTTAATAGAAGTGCGGCAAGGCGACAGTTTCAATATTATGTTGCAAATATCTTCGTGCGGCGAGCCGGCAGATTTGGCAAATAATATTGTGAGAATGCAAGTGCGTGACGAACAAAACAATATAATGTTTGAATTGACGGGAAATGTTGTTGATGAGAATAACGGTAAAGTCGTTTTATGCATTACTCCTCAAGAAAGCAGTATTGAGGTTGGAGATTACAAATGTGATGTCCAACTGGAAACGGCGGATGGTTCAACTAATACGATTTTTCCGCTTAATGTAAATCAAATCGGAGTTTTCAGAATAACTCCGCAGGTAACTACGAAGGAGAATTGATATGAGTAATAATGATATGGTTGATATAAGTGTTGAAGTAGAGGCTTTAAATCTGGACGGGATAAAACAAAATTTATTGGATTATGTGCAGAAAAAAGCCAAAATCAGCATTGAAAACAGTGTGAAACAAGCAGGTAAATCTGCTCAAGATGCCGATAGTTCTGCCGAAGTAGCCGAAAATGCAGCAGTGTCGGCAACGGCAAGTGCAAGACAAGCGTCCGAAAGTTTGGGGCTGTATTATACCAAAACACAGACCGATGCACTATTAGCAGATAAGCAAAATATACTTACTTTTGACAGTATGCCTGCAACTGAAAGTATAAATCCAGTTACTTCCGGCGGAGTTTATATCGCTTTAAGCGGAAAGCAAGATACGGCAAATTTGGTTACTTCGCTAAGCTCTGCTTCTACGGACAGCCAATATCCGAGTGCCAAGTGTGTTTATGACATTATCGGCAATGTGGAAACCTTATTAAGTGAGGTGTAGAATGACAATAGCAAGTGAAATTACGAGGATAAAGGGTAATATTGCGGCGGCTTATACAGCTTTGTCTGATAAAGGCGCAACGATGCCGGCAACTCAAAACAGCGCAAACTTAGCGGCAACGGCGGCAAGCATTCCGGCAGGCGGCGGCGATACCGTTACGGCGGTTAATTACACCGGTGCGGCAATTGCATCAGGCGATAAAGTATGGCTTAACAAGAAAGCCAATGTGTCCGCTTCAAGTGTTGCAGTTACCAATAGTTCAAGTGTGACAGTTACGATGGAACCGACCGGAAATTTTGTTTATTATAGTGAGGGGCGCTATTATTATAAATACAATACATCTGCAAATACAGCAACAACGATAGAAAATGGTGTAACAAGTGCTCAATTCGGAAAATATCCTTATTATTATGATGAACATAATAATTTATATGTTTATCAGCAACGTATCAATGATGGTGTGTTTAATATAGGGATGTTGTTCAATCAAGATGATTACGCTATTGAGTATAAGACGTCATCAGATTATAGTTATAATCTGTATAAAATTGATAAGAACAACGGTTTTTCCATTGCTAAAACTTGGACGGTTTCCAGCCAAGCAGGGAGTACGGCATCATACAATCGTCTGTATGCAATTATAGGTAATAAATTGTATGCTTCAACAGATGGTTATAACGGACAAATCGGAACGATAGATGATGAAAATTCTACTATAACAATGTCTAGCCGGACTGATAGTCTTAAAGCTTACGCTATAATTCATTCAACTTCAGACAATAAAATAGCTATAGCGGTTAAAAAAGACAGTAACGGCAGTTATTATAAGGGGTGGGCATCGGTTAAATTAATTTCCGTTAATGCTGACTGTACATTGGGAAGCGAATTTGTATCATCCAATAGTGATTTGAATAATTTACTTGCACAAACGCCGATATGCTTTACCTTTAATCGTGTAACAGGTGTGTTATGCATCAGCAGATATGATGCAAACTCTCCTTACGGTATATTCAAATATGAAAACGGCGATTTTACCACCATTGCCGTAACGCTAACCAATACATCGGGGCAGAATTGGCAATACTACTATGTAATGTTTGTGTCAACCGACTTATCCAAAATACAGTTCGGTAACATATTGTTTAACTTGGAGCAAACTGCCGACGGAACATACAAAGCCATTCCGTATACCTATGCAATGGGAAGTCAGACCTTGACCGGAGTTGCCAACGAGGCAGCGGCAAACGGCGCAAATTTTGAGGCAACCACTATTGTGGCGGAGTAAGGGAGAAATTGTATGGATTGGGGCGTAATTAGCGGATGCACTTCGCTGATTGGCTTAATATTGGCGATAGTGCGGCTTGGCGAATGGAAAGCCAGACAAGAAGTAAAGTTGGAAAACTTGGAGCAAAGGTTTAAAAGCAGCGATGGTAAAATTGAAGCCATCGCTGTTTTACAATCGCAGCAAAATTTAGTGCTGACCGAAATCAAAACTCGTTTGGAACTTTTGTTGGAAGGAAAAATGAGGAGAAAGAAAAATGACGGATAGCATTGATGTTGATATAGATATATTGGCGCGTACCATATACGGAGAAGCCAGAGGAGAAGGGCTTGAAGGTATGGAAGCAGTGGCTTGTGTGGTTATGAATCGTTATAAATCACATAAATGGTTTTGCGGTTATACCATAAAAGATGGTGTTAAGTGTCCGAGTATTGTTCAGACTTGTTTAAAAAAATTTCAATTCAGTTGCTGGAATAAAAATGATCCTAATTTGCGTAAAATTAAAAACGTTACGCCGGAAGATAAAATTTTTAAGCAATGTTTGAAAATTGCCAGAGCTGCAGTATGCGGAAATCTTAAAGATTTTACCGGAGGAGCCGTGTATTATCATACCAGAGATATTAAACCGAAATGGTCAGTTGGCAAAACTCCTTGTTATGAAGTGAAAAATCATCTGTTCTATAAGGAGGATTAGTATGACCAAAGGAGACAGACATCAATATCGATTTTGGCGGTGGCTGATTTTAAGTGTAGTCAGAATTCCCAGATTATATGTCTTGGTCTGGGGATTTATCGGATTATGTGCATTAGCCGTGCTTAAGGGGGATGTAATTGCCTTGATTGCGGGGCTGTTGCAATGAAAATGATATTGCTTTGGTTTGTCAGTGTGCTGATGGCGGCATACGGTAGCTTTCTTTACGGGAAAAGTCAGGCGAAAACGCAAATTGTTGAAAAGCAAGTGGAGGTAATAAAATATGTGGCAGAGAAAAGAGCCAAAATTCAAGCTCGTCCCAATGCTAATCGTGATGAGCTGCTTAAGCTCATGCGTGAAGGACATTTGTGAACCTGTTATTTTACCGCAGTTTCCGTATGCCGGTCCTAAAGTCGCTGACGAATTGCAAAATTTGAACGCCGAACAATATCCGTATCTTTGGGAGTGGGTAGGGCGCTTAAATAAATTGAGATTAGAGTTGGAAAATTAACGTATTTAACAGAAAGGAGGCAAGATGCCCAGAAAAAAAACAAAAAATGTATATTCGCTTGCCGAAAGTTTGGAAATGCTGAATAAGCTTCAACAGATGGCAATAGAAGAAGGAAATATAAATTTGGCGCTTAAAGCTGAAGAATTGAAGTGCAAAGTTGTATCTTTGCAAGCAGATAAAAATAACGATTTAACAAACGAGAATTTAACTCGTATTTTGGTGGATTTTATTGATGAAAAAACAAATAGCAAAAATTCCGGAGATATTTGCTCCGCTGATACGACAGAAGAAAAGGTATAAACTGTATTACGGCGGCAGAGCCGGCGGAAAATCATATGCTTTTGCCGACAGCTTACTGTTTTTGGGGCGGATGAAAAAACTGCGGATAGCGTGTATGCGCGAGGTGCAGGAAAGTATTAAGGATTCCGTGCATAAACTTTTGAGTGACAGAATAGCTTTTTACGGATTAAGCGAGTATAAAATTACGGAAACGCAAATAATCAATAAAATAACCGGAACAACTTTTATTTTTAAAGGCTTGCAAGAGCAAAACGCCGGCAATATCAAATCGCTGGAAGGCGTTGATATTGTTTGGTTGGAAGAAGCGCAGAAAATCAGCAAAAAAAGCTGGGATACATTAGATCCTACCATTCGCAAATCCGGTTCGGAAATTTGGATTTCTATGAACAGAGAAGAAGAAAACGATCCGGTGTGGAAAGCAGTGGGGGCGAATCCGGACAAACGGACTTTGGTGGTTAAAGTCAATTACATCGATAATCCGTTTTGTCCGGAAGAAATAAAATATTTGGCGGAGAAATGCCGCAAAGATAATCCTGAGGATTTTGAGCATATTTGGATGGGAGCACCGGCAACGCTCGGAAATCGTAAATTAATCGACGCTCAAACCGTGCGCCAAGCAAGCGAAACCGAACTTTATAATTCTTCATCACCGCTGATTATCGGGATAGACGTGGCGCGTTTCGGTGATGACAGAAGCGTATTTTGTTTCAGACGCGGTAGATTGTGCAGCGAGTTTAAATGTTTTGATAAATTTGATAATGTGGCGGTGGCAAATCAGGCAACGCATTACATAAGAGAGTATAAGCCGGCGCGGGTGTTTATAGATGCCGGCGGTGTGGGCGGCGGAGTGGTGGATATTCTGAACGACCGTGGGTTTAAAAAGATTGTGCGGGCGGTGATGTTTGGCGAAAAGGCATTAGCTGATGACAGGTATCACAATCGCCGCGCTGAAATGTGGGACGAGATGCGGCAGTGGCTGCAATCGGTTCCGGCGGTGAAAATTCCGGCTGATGAAAATTTGTGTGCCGAACTGGCGGCAGTTAATAAGAAATACGACAGCCGCGGGCGTTTGCAATTGGAAGAAAAAGATGAAATTAAACGGCGTTTGGGACGTTCTCCGGATATGGCAGATGCGTTGGCGCTGACTTTTGCCGAGCCTGTTTATGACCGCGGCGAGAATTATTATTACGGATTAAAGGAAAACAGTATTGAAAGTCTGTTTAACGAAAAGAAAAAAAATAACAATATTTGGTAAAAATTTAAATTTAATACAGGAGAAAAAACTATGAGCAAGGCTATAGGAAGAATATACGGGGTAGGTTCATTAAGCCCGTACGGATATGAAACGGATTATATGAAATATCTGCAAGGCTATAATCCGTATAATTATGAACAAAGTTTGATAAATATGTCGCAG
>JAFUSH010000028.1 GCA_017471705.1 Alphaproteobacteria bacterium
CCGCCAGCTCGTAAGAAAATCTCTCTTAAAATTACTATTTCAGGTAGAATGTTTGTGTCATATCGTGATAAATCTTTCTCCTTGTTTTAACGACTTTTTTGTTACTCTAACTGTTCCGTTTTAAATTTGTCGTAACAAAGTTTCTTCATAATTTGCATATTTTTTTTATTTGTTACAAAATATCATATACGATTATTTTTGTAAAGAATTTAATGACAAATGTGACAAAAAAATATTGCTTTTAGCAAAATTCAGTATATAATAAATTTATCGCAAAATTATGGATATATAGATTATGAGCAGAAGGTAAGACTTTTTTCATATCGAATCTGGCAATATCCTGTTTTTGCTTAAAAAAGAGTAGAAACTTAAAAAATAAGCGTATGAAAAAATTTTTATTCGTGACCTTGGGGCTGATAGGCTTGCTTGGTCTGTCTTCTTGTGATGATAAGTCTACTTATCAGGAAAATGAAGAATTCCTTCCTATAGGTTTTTTGGTGAAAGACGCCACTACAATCCAGATTATCGGTCCTCGAAATCTAGTCATTGATGAACTGGAAAAGACTGATTGGGCTCTTTATGTCCAGAACTACAGGGCATTTGCAGGTCAAGAACCATTGGAACTCAAAGAAACGGAAGTTGATCTCTATTTATTCAATAAAAGGGAAATAGAGGTGGAAACCAATTACGACGATCTGAGTGTTGCCGTAGGCGCTCTCAAATATCCGTATACCTATCTCGGCGAGCAGCAGATGCTTGAGTGTTTCTCTCCGCTGAAGATTAAGATGGAAATTGTGAGCGAGGAAATGCAATCTTCCCCATTCTTTCAGAAAGGGAACGTAAAATTTATCCTTGTAAGCAGATCTATTGATACTGAGGAAGAGATAATTCTCGTCGAAAAAAAGCTTGGTTTTGAAGTTGCCAGCGAAGAGTATATAGAAAAAAAACTAAATACAGAAGAGTATGAAAAGTAATATCCTCTTGATGTTTCTGTTGGCAATTTCAACAGTAGCATCGGCACAGAAGATGACCATTAAGACCGGCAGCGGTCAGCAGGTAGAAATATCTTGCGAAGGTGGTTTGGCTCCAAAAGAAATTGCGGTAGCTCCGGACGGTACCGTAACTTTCAAAATGGAGGGTACGTCGAGTGAGGCTTTGCCGGCAACGGAGCAATTTGCTGAAACCGATTCGGATTCGGTTGACACATTTGTGGAGGTTGACAGTCTTGATGTTGTGACGCCTAATCTCTACAGTCCGCGAGAACGGGTTGATACTCTGATGACAGACAGTTTGGTATCAGAAAGCATCGGGGGAAACGGTATTGGTTTTTTAGCTGAAGCAGTTGCCGGAGAAATAAGTCCTGAATATGCTCAATTTACAAAAGAGCACGCAGGTACTCATCCCGGTACCGAAGAAGCCTTGGTTAAGGGCTTGGCGAAAAAAATCATAGGTGAAGACTATGTCGAAACAGCCGATTTTCTCGGTACCTTATTTGGAAGCTTGCGCTTCACCAAGGATTCGACTTTTGTCCCAATTTACGAACAGCGAAAGCCTAAACCGAACTGGAGAACCTTTGATATGATAGAACTAAGCGGTAGTTTAGGTAAAAATATCAGCGGTGTTTCCGATGCCGTGGTAGATAAAATTTCCGAAGATGATTATGGTGATGATACCGAAAACCACAATAAGTATGGCGGCGGTATCAAATACTCCCGTGTTTATATGAAGGGTAAAGTTATCGACGGAAAATGGGTGCCTAATCCGATAGGCTTTGCTTGGTCGTGGGGCGGACTTTTTGACTACTCATATGAGAAAGAAATAGGTTCATATGTCAGCGCGATGGGCAAAGTAGGAATTCAAATAGGACACGATATTTGTATCGGCATTGATGCTTTGATGGGAGCAGGTGTTACTCCATACAATACATTCATCACTAACGAAATAAACTATAATATAGTTAATAAAAGTGCTTGGTGTTTTAAGTATGGCGTGCAGCTTTGGGGAAGTCTTAACTTTTCCGGAGATACCTATACAGCCATTTATGGTCGGTATATCCACTCAGTAAAGCCGTCTAACGGTCATTACGAACTTTCTAAAGGATGGGATGTTGTCTGTGAAGACTTTGACCCGACCGGTTGGACAGTGGGTTTGGCCATAGGATATAAGTTCGGTTCTCCGGCGCCTCTTTCGCAAGATAAAAGGCTGCAAGCAAACCTAAGTACAGGTTACAGCTTTAGCGGAAACAAAGGAATGCTTGTATCCTATGAAATAAATCGCCTTACACAGGTAAGCCGGAGCACATCTTTGAGCTATGGTTTAACGGTTGACAATGTATTTACCAAAAAGGAAAAAGGCGGTAATATGACCAGTATTATGCTGTCAGCCGGATTCCAAGTGCGTCAGCCGTATAATTCGTGGTTTTGGGGAACTAAGTTGCTGGCCGGTGTCGGAGAATATCCTGTAGTTAACAGCGGTACAACTGATGATGACTATACAATTAAGGATTTTTCTTCCAAGCTCTGTGCAAAAGGTGCTTTGCAGTTTATAACCGGTTTTAAAATCGGCAAGTGCAGCACTGTTTCCTGCACTGTTCGTGCCGGCTACCATATCGGCAAGTCAATGACTTTTGAGAATTTTGATGATAGACAAACATCAGTTGAAAATATCAAAGGATTTGACTTAGGTGCAGCATTGGGATATAGCTTTACCTTCTGAAAATAGAAAAAACGGATGCCTGAAAAAAGGTATCCGTTTTTTTGTTGATTTTTTTGTCATTATGAAGTAGATTGAGCGATGACAATAACAAGTATTAATCCTAAATTTTTGACGTATGAATAATTTTGATGTTTCTTTGAGGGGAATTGTAGTCGATTCGGCTGCTAATTACGGAAATGTGATGTTTGTGAAGATTGCCGTGCTGTCTGCGACAATGCACTGTCAGAAAGGCAGAGAGTGGAATTTCGGCCCCCGTCCTTCGGTAGTAAACGTAAAAATTTACCCCGGCAATCTGACTCCGGAGCAGATGAATAACTTGTCGAATATCGGCACGGAAACTTTGCTGCGTATTACTCTCGGCGAAGAGACTTTGGTCGAAGAAGTTGCTTATGCCCACCTTCATCCGGTGCGCGGGTTGGATGAGTTCATCAAGGCTCTCAACGATGTGAAGTAACACAAAAAACAACGGATACTTGAGGAAAGTATCCGTTGTTTTCTTATATCACTCAAAAATTATTTTCAATCTTGGGGAGTTGAGCGTTAGTGAACGCCATTAAAATGACCAAGTAATAGCGTCACCTCTCGATTCCGCAGGAATCGTCAGAAGGTCTTCCGATTAATCAATACGGAAGCAACGCTGAAGCGTTGAAGGTTAGATTCCTTGATTTACGGATGCGCCGCACCGCAAAAGGAATGACGTTAAAAAAAATGACATTTTCTTCCATCGTCATACCGGTCTACGAGCAGGTATCTTTGCCGAATCATTTTCATTGTCATCTTACAGATGATATAATGTGCAGAATTCAACAAAATTGTTTAATACAGCCTTTATATTTTATCCAGTAAATCTTCCAAATTTTGCGGTGCATCGTCTGATTTGTTTTCTTCGCTTTCAATCAGAGCGCCGATTTCATCTGTACTTTCTTCTTTATCTATAAGATTGCCGATTACATCATCACTATTGTAATTTGCCGTATAAGCCGGAGTATCTTTTATGGTTGTCATCATAATATCGTGCCAGATTTCTGCCGGTAAGTTTCCGCCGCCGACTTTATTCATCGGTTTATTGTTATCATTTCCTACCCAAACGGCGGTTATATATTTATTGGTCCATCCGATAAACCAAGCATCGCGGTAATTTTGCGTGGTTCCGGTTTTTCCGGCGGCAAATATCGGAAGTTTAGCGCGGCGTCCGGTTCCCTGATTGATTACTTGTTCGAGCATAATGCTCATTTGTCTGGCTATATTTATGTCAAGTACCTGTTTTTTTGTTTCTGTTTTACGTACGTATATTTGCTTACCGTCGTGAGTTGCAATTTCATTAATGGCATAAGGTTTTATTAAATATCCGTCGTTAGCAAATACGCTGTATGCCGTTGCCATATCAATAACCTTTACTTCGCTTGTTCCCAACACCATAGACGGGGTTAAAGATATATCGGTGGCAATTCCCATTTTATGCGCATTTGCCGCAATATCTTTAAGGTAAAGCTCTCGTGAAAGCGCAACGGTTGCAGCGTTCAGAGATTGAGCTAATGCATAAGTTAAAGAAACTTCACCGTAATAGCGTTTGGTATAATTTTCCGGTTTCCACTTGCCAATGCTTATCGGTGCATCTTTAATGGTGCTATTAGGGGTGAAACCGAGTTGCAATGCCGTGGCATAAACAAACGGTTTGAAGGCAGAACCGGCTTGCCGTTTTGCTTGTACGGCGCGGTTATATTGACTTCGATTATAGTCCATACCGCCGACCATAGCTTTTATTGCTCCTTCTTTATCCAAAATCACGATAGCGCCTTCGTTTACGTTTTGCCCCTTCGCAGCGTTGATTTTAGCGCGCATAATTTTTTCGGCAGTTTCCTGCAATTGCTGGTCAAGCGTGGTCATAACCACCAAATCCTCGTTTCGTTCACCTATGGTATTATTAACTTTGTCATAGACGTATTGGGCAAAATGTTTGCCGCCGCTGACACGATATTGTTGTCCGTTGCTGATAGGCATTTTTAAAGCGCGTTTATACAGTTCATCACCGATGAAACCGTATTTACGCATATTACCCAGCACCAAATCGGCACGTTTCAGAGCATTTTGTTTTTGCAAAATAGGATTGTAGCGATTCGGAGCCTTGAGCATACCGGCTAAAATAGCGGCTTCACGTAAATTTAAATCATAAACATTCTTGTTGAAATACCAATTTGCCGCGGATTCTGCTCCGTAATTACCGGAACCGAAATAAACCCGATTAAGATACAGTGCCATAATTTGATTTTTGGTAAGTTTCTTTTCTAACCAAAAGGCTAACAATAATTCCTGTACTTTTCTTTTAACATTTTTGCTCGGAGTTAAAAAAATGTTTTTTGCTACCTGCTGAGTAATGGTGGAAGCTCCCTGTGCATAACGTTTGCGGAAAATATTGGTGAAAACGGCGCGGGTAAAACCGAATATATCAAATCCGAAATGCTTATAAAAACGTCTGTCTTCAATTGCTACAACCGCATCAGTCAGATTTTTAGGCAGTTTTTCGGGATATATAACCTGAGCGTATATATTGCCGAATTTGGCAACATCATTTCCGTTTTCCGCCATAACAACCGTTGACGGCTGGCGGGTGCGTGATACCGCCTTTTGAATATCAGGCAAAGTTATATAACAATAAAAAATATAGCCGCCGACAAGCAAAAATAAAATTAATCCGAGTATAAAAAGAAATTTAAATAAATTCCAAAACAAAGAAGATTTTTGTTTGCTCTTTTTTTTATTTCCCGTTTTCTTTTTGGTTGTTTTTTTGTCAGATTTTTTTGTTGTTTTTACCATTTTTTATTTACTCCGCAATTGCCTGCATTATAGCGGTGAGAGGTTAACGAAAATATAAAGTTTGGGAGCAAATTTTAAAATACTTGGCGTTACCTGAAAACTTGTATATATTGTCTTCAAGGGAGATAAAAATGAGTAAAGTTTGTTTGATTGACGGTTCCGGATATATTTTTCGCGCCTTTTACGCTTTGCCGAATATGACTTCGCCGAGCGGAATTCCCGTAAATGCGGTGTATGGCTTTGTTACGATGTTTATGAGGCTGTTGAAAAATATACCTTGCGATTATTGTTTGGTGCTTTTAGATGCACATCGAAAGAATTTCCGCAATGATATTTACGGTAATTATAAGGCAAACCGAGCTGAACCGCCTGAATTGTTAATTCCGCAATTCGAACTCATCCGCAAGGCAATTGAAGTTATGGGATTGCCGTATATCGAACAGGAAGGTTATGAAGCCGATGATTTAATAGCAACTTATGCAAAACAAGCTTTGGATAAAGGATATGAAGCAGTAATCGTTTCGGCTGATAAAGATTTGATGCAATTAATCAGACCGGGAATAACCTTTTATGACGGTATGAAAGAAAAGTTTTTTACCGATGCCGATGTTAAAGAAAAATTCGGTGTTTTGCCGGATAAAGTGGTCGATGTGCAGGCTCTTGCCGGCGATAAAATAGATAATATTCCGGGGGTTCCGGGTATCGGCTTGAAAACCGCGGCTGAATTGATTAACGAATTTGGCTCTTTACAAGGTATTTTTGATAATTTAGATAATATTGATAAACCGCGCCGTCGTGAATTACTCAAAGAGTACGAGGATTCGGCAAAAATATCTTTGCAATTGGTGACCTTAAAAGATGATATAAAACTGGAACACAATATTGAAGAGTTTAAGTGCCGCGCCCCCGATGGCAAGGAATTACTCGCATTTACCGATACATTAGGTTTCAGGGCGATTCGCCCTAAGTTGGAAAAGTGGGCTTCGGAACGTCAATGCGATAATCCTAAAACCGATGAAGCCAAAGCGGAAAATATTACAAAATCGGTAAAATATGCCAAAATAACCACTTTGCAGCAACTCTCTGAATTGAATAAAGAAATCAGTCGAACTTCCGTGGCAGGCATTGCCTTATTGCATAATAATCGGGATTTTTGCGGCATAAGTATAAGTCCGGAAACGTATGAGGGGTACTATATTCCTTTCGGAGAATGCCCAAAGAGCGAAGATTTGTTTGCCTTTGATAACAATGAAACATTGAGCAGAAAAGATATTGTAAAATTTCTGCGCGAATTGGCGGAGAATAAAAGTATTTTAAAAGTTGCGGCGGATGTGAAAACTCTTTGGCACAATTTGAATAAAATATGCCGGAGTAATATTGACTTCAATCCGTTTGACGATATTTCGGTAATGTCGTATGATTTAGACAGTTCGGAACATAAGCACGATTTTAAATCGATGTGTGAATATTTTCTGAATTATTCTATAGCCGAGCCGAAAGCTAACTCTAAAAATGCCCCGATAGATTTTGAAAATCCGGAAGCGGGTCAATATGTTTTTGAAGTCGGAGATTATATTCTGCGGTTGTATTTTTTATTGAAAAAACGTATTTTCTCGGAGAAGAAAACATTTGTTTACGAAGCAATGGACAGACCTTTAATACCGGTATTGCTTAAAATGGAAGATACCGGAATAGTTGTTAACGATTCCGCATTATTGAAACTTGATAATACATTCAGCGGACAAATATCGGTGATGGAACAAGAAATTTTTACCCTTGCCGGTGAAGAATTTAATTTAAATTCTCCGGCGCAGATAGGTCGTATCTTGTATGATAAGCTCAATCTGAAAGGAAAGAAAAATGCTTCCGGTTCATATAATACAAGCGCAGAAGTTTTAGAAGCTTTGGCTGAGGATAATGAAATTGCCGCCAAAATATTAGAATGGCGAATGTATAACAAATTGAAATCGACTTACACAACATCATTATTGGAAGCGCGTGATAATCATAATCGGGTTCATACCACTTTTTCGCAAACAACGGCAAATACCGGACGTTTGGCATCTTCCAATCCTAATTTGCAAAATATTCCGATACGTACGGAAATAGGACGACAAATCAGAGGATGTTTTGAGGCTGAAAAAGGTTATGTTTTAGTGGCTTCCGATTATAGTCAGATGGAGTTGCGTCTGATTGCTTCATATGCAAATGTCAAGGCTTTGCGAGATGCTTTTGCGCAAAACGCGGATATTCATACGGCAACGGCATCTCACGTTTTCGGTATTCCTCGCGAACAGGTTGATAAGGAACATCGCCGTCGGGCAAAAGCCATTAATTTCGGTATTATTTACGGTATTTCGCAATACGGGCTGGCTAAACAAATAGGAATTGAACCGGCAGAAGCTAAAAAATATATATCATCATATTTCCAAATTATGCCGGAAATTAAACGGTATATGGATGATACAATACAATATGCACATTCCTACGGATATGTTGAAACACCTTTCGGACGTAAATGTTATGTCGGTGATGTTAACGCATCGAATCAGCGTTTAGTCGCTTTTGCCGAGCGTGCGGCCATAAATGCTCCCATTCAGGGCGGAGCTGCGGACATAGTTAAAATGGCGATGATTCGTCTGGATAATGCTTTGAAAGAGAGTAAATTAGATGCCAAATTGTTGTTGCAGGTTCACGACGAATTAGTAGTGGAAGCTAAAGCCGATATTGCTGATAAAGTGGCGGAATTGATGAAAAATATTATGGAAAACGTAGTTGATTTTTCAGTAAAATTTGCCGCTGAGACCGGAATTGGCAAAAATTGGAATGATGCACATTAAAATTTATATGTGTCAAGGAGCTTTTTTGCTTATTTTATATAGCTTGCGGATATGTTTTTTTTGTGCTTTACAATCTGGAAAAAAAAGAAGATTATCAGGTAAAATAAAGTTTTTGCAGAGGATAATATGCGCAAAATAGGATTGTTGTTAAGTTTGTTTTTAATGGTTTCGTGTGCCGTACAAAAAGAAGCCGTGGTTCCGGGAATAGTTCCGCATACGGCTAAAGAGGTTAATACTCCGAAAGCTCCGGCGGTTGTTGCTCCTCGTCCGGCAAATGTTATAGGTGCGGTTGAAAAGGTATATTTGCCGCCGATGAAATCCCCGTTCTTATCCAGAATAGATACCGGCGCAACGTCTTCATCTTTGGATGCCGATACTATGAAAGTATTTGAACGTGACGGTAAAAGTTGGGTGTCATTCACGATTATAAACAGAGAAACCAAAGAGACCCATAATTTTGAAAAACCTTTGCTAAAAAGAATTAAAGTTAAGCGTATTCTCGAAGATGAACATCGTCCGATGGTGGAAATGGATGTTAAAATGGGGGGCGAAACCTTTAAGGCTAATTTTACGATTGCCGAGCGTGAAAATTTTGAATATCAAACGCTTATCGGGCGCAATATTTTAAGCGGCAGAGCAATTGTTGATGTGTCTATTTCCAATACATTAAAGTAAATTTAGGGACTAAATAAATGAAAAATATATTTTCGGTGCGTGGAGTTTTGGGAATCTTATTAGGTTTATCCGTGCTGTTTTCCTGTGTGGCTACGTATTATAAAATTACGGTATGGGGGTTTAGCGTTTTCCCGAGTGAAAAATCAGATGTATGGACGATAGATGCCCATATTTCTTTTAAACCTACCAAAGAGGCTATTGATATTTCATTAGCTACTCCGAGTGCTGACGGGGGATACAAAATTTTAAGCGAAGATGTTATAGCTTCCGGATACGAAGCGTCTAAAGATGTCGAAAAAAATCGGATGGTAATTAAATCGCAGCCGCGCAAAAATAAGCAAAATGTTTATTATCGTATTATGCTTTACGACAATAAAGATGTCACTGGAAAAATGCGCGATGCTGAAGCTCCTAAAGTAAACAAACCTTTGTTTGAAAATGAGCAGCAAGAAGGTTTAGTGGAAGAAATTTGGAACTTAGCCGATAAAGAAGAAGGAAAACCTGCGGCAAGAATTATAAAAACACTTAATGCCGGTATTTTATCTCCGGAAGTAGATGCGTTTTTGCCGATAAAAACAACACGTCAGGTTATGGCTGAAAAGATAATTTATCTGCTCTCGTATAAAGATATTGCGGCACGAATTATCCGCGGTGTAAAATTAAATGAAAAGAAAAAATCATCTCCGGCTGATTTAATGCTTGAAGTGTATGAAGACGGTAAATGGATGGTCTATAATATCAAGACCGGAGAAGTCGGGTTGCCAAAAGATTTTGTGTTGTTCCAACGCGGCGGTGTTTCACTTTTGGATGTCAGCGGCGGCGTCGATTCGCAAATTAAGTTTTCGGTTTTAAAGTCTGCCATATCTTCATTTAAAATGGCAGGTCGCCGCGCCAAATATGAAAACAGTAAGATGTTTGACTTTACTATATATAATTTACCGATGTTGGAGCAAAATACACTGAAGTGGTTGATGATTTTTCCGTTGGGAATTTTATTGGTGGTTATAATGCGTAACGTTATAGGTATTTCCACAATGGGAACATTTACCCCGATGTTAATTGCAATGTCGTTAATTAAAACGGGGTTCGTTTCCGGACTGATTTGTTACGGTTTAATTATTGCGTTGGGACTTGTGATAAGAGCTACTTTGACCAGACTTAATTTATTATTGGTACCGAGAATTTCCGCAGTTGTTATTTTCGTAATTTTAATTATGCAGGTCTTAACCATACTTGGTTATCAATACGATTTCAAAATTGCCGCATCGGCAGTATTCTTTCCGATTATTATTACCGCTTGGATTATTGAAAGAGCGTCAATCACGTGGGAAGAAGACGGAGCTCAAAATGCTACTAAACAGATAATAAATACTTCGGTGGTGGCGGTGTTTACGTATTTTGTACTCAGCAACGAATACATCCGTTATATTATGTTTGCCTTTAATGAGTGGAACTTGGTTATTCTGTTTATTGTGATGCTTTTGGGTACTTACACCGGATACAGAATTATCGAATTGAAACGTTTTGCTCCGCTGATTAAGGATAAATAAGATGTGGGAATATTTTAAAATATTTTCTAATCCGAGAAAATTCCGTCAAGCCGGAGTTTTGGGGATGAATGCGCGTAATTACTATGTTATATCCCGCAATAACAAACGCTCGCTGTATCCGTTGGTTGATGATAAGGTGCAAACCAAAAAGCTGGCAAACGGTATTGATATCAACACTCCGCGTATGATAGGAGTGATTGAACATCAGTATGAAGTAAAAGACCTGATAAAGATTGTGGAAAATCAATCGGAGTTCGTGATAAAACCGGCTCACGGCAGTCAGGGTAAAGGAGTTTTGGTGATTAAGAACTATAAAGACGGTGTGTTTATCACCACTTCAGGCAAAAAATTGGGATTTAATGAAGTTTATCAGCATATTTCCAATATATTGAGCGGATTATACAGCTTGGGAGGACAGTATGACGTTGCTCTTATTGAAGAATTGGTTCACTTCAGTGATGCTTTCCAGCAGTTCAGCTATCAGGGTATTCCGGACGTAAGATTGATTATTTATAAGGGATATCCGGTGATGTCTATGATGCGTCTGGCTACTAAAGAATCCGATGGTCGTGCAAACTTGCATCAGGGAGCCGTCGGCGTCGGACTTAATATAAGTACCGGCAAGGCTTTGCGAGCGGTGTTGCACAATATGCCGGTTGCCATTCATCCGGATACAAATGTCGATTTAATGACATTGCAGGTTCCGCTGTGGAAGGAACATCTGATGATTGGCGCACAGGCTTATGAAATGACCGGATTGGGTTATTTAGGTGCTGACATTGTGTTAGATAAGTTTCGCGGACCGATGATGCTGGAATTAAATGCCCGTCCGGGGTTGGCTATTCAAATTGCCAACGGGCGCGGGTTAAAAGAGGTAATCAAAAATGTGGATAAGTATTATCCTAAAAATTTGAACGCCGAAGAACGGGTTGATTTTGTCTTGAATAATGCAAAATAACTTCCTAAATATAAAAAAAGATAAAACGAAAGGAAGTTAAAATGACTGATTTACTTGGTAAAACAAATACAAAAACCATTTCTAAACCTAATACAAAAAATTTAGAAAATAAAGAAACCAAAAAACTGGGGATGAGCAATACTCGTGCCAAAAAAATTAAGCATTCTTATAAAGTTAAAGATAAAGAAAATTCATTGCTGTTGCGCACAAAATACGGAGATGTGGTGATTGAAATGATGCCTGATGTGGCACCTAATCACGTAGCTCGTATTAAAGAATTGGTGCGAGAGGGTTTCTATAACGGATTAAAATTTCATCGGGTGATAGAAGGATTTATGGCACAAACCGGATGTCCTCGCGGTGACGGTACCGGCGGCAGCGGGAAAAAACTCAAAGCTGAGTTTAATCGCATTCAGCATAAGCGCGGTATTGTTTCGATGGCGCGTTCAATGATGCCGGATTCTGCCGATAGCCAATTCTTTATCTGTTACGGAGATTGTCCGTGGCTTGACGGTCAATATACCGTATGGGGCGAAGTTACCTCCGGTATGGAATTTGTCGATATGCTTAAAAAAGGCGGAGAACCTAACGGAATGGTTAAAGAGCCTGATATTATCGTGTCCGTATCGGTTATTTCGGATATTTAAAATTTACGCATAATATATTGTCGGTGATAATTAAAAAAATGTTGAAAAAAAATAATGTTTGGCGTAGATAATATATATGTAGTTAACTTTTAAAATGGAATTTTCAGTGTCTGAAAAGTATTATATCAAAACATTCGGTTGCCAAATGAATGTGTATGATTCATCGCGTATCGCCGATATGCTCAAAAAAGAAGGTTATGAAGAAACTTTGAAACAAAATGAGGCTGATATTGTGTTGTTTAACACGTGTCACATCAGAGAAAAAGCTGCGGAAAAGTTGTTTTCGGATTTGGGACGAGCTCATTTAATTCAATTGGAACGTGAAGAAACGGGAAAAAAGACTATTATAGGTGTCGTGGGCTGTGTCGTGCAAGCCGAAGATGAACAAATCGTAAAACGTGCGCCGTTTGTTGATTTTGCGGTGGGACCGTTAATGTATCATACAATTCCCGATATTTTGCGTCGAGTGAAAAAAGATAAAAAACATCAGTGTGAAATTAAAACCGATTTTCCGGCAATAAGTAAGTTTGATTATTTGCCGGAAAATACCGCTAAAGGCGCTTGCTCATTTTTGGCGATTCAGGAAGGTTGCAACAATTTCTGCACATATTGCGTTGTTCCGTATACGCGCGGCGCCGAATATTCTCGTCCGATAAAAGAGGTTTTGGAAGAGGCGCGCCGTTTGGTTAAGACCGGTACTTTGGAAATTAATTTGCTCGGACAAAACGTTAATTCTTATCACGGTGAGGATGAAAACGGACAAGAACGCGATTTGGCTTATTTGCTGCATAAAATTGCGGAGATTGACGGTTTAAAACGTATCCGTTATACAACTTCGTATCCGGCGGATATGAGCGATAATCTAATCGCCTGCCATAAAGATATCGAAATTTTGATGCCTTATCTGCATCTGCCGGTGCAATCAGGTTCGGACAGAATATTAAAAGCGATGAACAGGCGCCATAATTCGTCGGATTATTTGCGTGCGGTAGAAAAGTTAAAAATTGCCAATCCTATGATAGGTATGTCATCGGATTTTATTGTCGGTTTTCCGGGAGAAACCGATGAAGATTTCCAAAAAACTTTGGATATTGTCAATGAAGTAAAATATATTCAGGCATTTTCTTTCAAATATAGCCGCCGAGCCGGAACGCCGGCCGCCGTAATGGATAATCAGGTCGAAGAAAAAGTAAAGAAAGAACGTCTGGATATTTTGCAAACGCTTTTGTTTGATTATCAAACCAAATTTAATCAAAATTGTATCGGGAAAGTAATGCCGGTATTATTGGAGCAAAAAGGTCGTCATAAAGGACAGCTTATCGGCAGAACACCGTATATGCAAAACTTGCACGTTGAAACAAAAAGTGATAATATGAATAAAATTATTAATGTGGAGGTGGTTGAATCCACCACCAACTCTTTAAGCGGAAAGGAGATTTCTAATGGCTGAGGTTTGTTTTGAATTGTTTAACAACCAACTGGTGCAACAATTAGTCGGTGAAGCCGATGCAAATTTGCGTTTGATTGAAAAAATGCTGAACGTCGAAATTTTGAGTTTCGGCAATCAAATTACGGTTAAAGGCGCTCAGAGCGATGTGGAAAATGCCAAGAATGCTATTGAAATCCTTTATAATAAAGCCAGTAAAGGGATAGATGTAGGCGAACAAGAAGTTAAAGCGGCAGTGCGTATGAGCGGAGATGTTAAAAGCGAAGATGACAAACAGAGCATTGCCGATATCGTTTTAAAAACCAAAAAAAGATATATCTATCCGCGCTCGGCAACGCAAGCCAAGTATATTCAGGAAATGATGAAAAATGAGTTGGTATTCGGTTTGGGACCTGCCGGCACCGGAAAAACTTATTTGGCGGTGGCTCTGGCGGTATCTATGATGTTGGAAGGTTCCATTGATAAGATTATTTTATCGCGTCCGGCAGTGGAAGCCGGTGAAAATTTGGGCTTTTTACCCGGTGATTTGAAAGAGAAAGTTGATCCGTATCTTCGCCCGTTATACGACGCTTTGTATGAAATGCTTCCGGCAGAACAAGTTGATAAAAAATTGGCTTTGGGGGAAATAGAAATAGCGCCGCTCGCTTTTATGCGCGGACGCACGCTCTCCAATTCTTTTGTGATTTTAGATGAAGCGCAGAACACTACTCCGATGCAGATGAAAATGTTTTTAACTCGTCTGGGCGAAAATTCGCGAATGGTGGTAAACGGTGATTTAAGTCAGGTGGATTTACCGCGCGGAGTTGTTTCCGGTTTGCGCGATGCTTTGGATACTTTGCGTAATGTAGATAATATTTCTTCGGTAACTTTTACTTCTGCCGACGTGGTTCGTCACGGATTGGTGGCTAAAATAGTTCAAGCTTACGAAGAAAAAAGCAAAAAGTTTCCTAACGAATACGAAAAATAAGAATGTCGCAGATATTGTTGAATATAAATGTTGAAGAACCTCAGTGGCAAACGGCGCTTCCCGATATAATTGTAATAGCGTATAATGTTAAAAACGCAACTTTCGAGTATGTGTCACAAAATGCCGATATTGATATATTGTCATCTGAAAAACCCTTGACTGTTAATCTTTGTCTGAGCAACGATAAAACGGTTCATCAGCTCAATAAGGAATACAGAAATAAGGATAAGCCGACCAATGTATTGACTTTTGCCAATATGGATTCTGCCGATTTTGAAACAGACGGCGGTGTGTTTGATGAGATTGATTTGGGCAATATAATTATTGCTTATGAAACGATGTGTAAAGAAGCTGAAATTGAAGGTATAACATTATACGCGCATTTTTGCCATTTACTGACGCACGGATTTTTACATATTTTGGGCTTTGATCATATCAAAGATGAAGATGCCGAGTATATGGAAGGTTTTGAAAAAACTATTTTGCAAAATCTCAAAATTGCCAATCCGTATCAGGATGAGGACTAAATGAAAAAGCCGACTATAAAAATCAGTATGCAAAATGTTTTGGAATTTGTATCCGAATACCATAAATTTTCTGCCCTGCTTTGCGGTATGTTACTGGCAACGGCACTGCCGCCGTTTTATCAATTATGGGCGGCTTTTATGTCGTTCTCTTTGATTGTTTTTATCAGTTCCAGAAAAGATAAATTGTGTAATTTGGCGGCCATAGGTTATTGGTTCGGTTTCGGTTATTTTGCTTTGGGATTTTATTGGATAGGTAATGCGTTGCTGGTCGATATTGAGCGAACCGGATGGCTTTATCCGATAACATTGGTGTTAAACGGTGCATTTTTCGGTTTGTTTACCGTTGTTCCGTTTATGTTGACCAAATTTTCCAAATTTATATTTTTAAAAATATTACTGTTGGCATCAGGTTGGTGTTTGAGTGAATGGTTTCGCGGATTCTTTTTAACCGGATTTCCGTGGAATCCGATAAGTTCTGTTTTAGCTGTAAGTCCTAATTTATTACAGACTCTGGCTTGGTGGGGAACTTACGGATTGTCATTGATTACCGTAATTATTTTTGCTTGGCCGGCATTATGGTTTAACAAGCCTAATTACAAAACTTTTATATTTTCTTTATTGGCGCCGATAGCTTTAGCCGTGCTATGGGAATACGGAGCATTCGTTATATCGCACCGTCCGAAAATAAATCACGGCAAGGCAATTATGGTAAGGCTTGTGCAGCCGAGTATTCCGCAGTCTCTGAAATGGGATAATGAATCTTTGGAGCAAAATCTTAAAGAATACGTTGAATTGAGTCACGGTTTGGACAGTAATCATATAGATTTCACATTGTGGGGTGAAACCGCTGTTCCGTATGATTTGACTTATGATATGGAACAAGTGCGCAAGATTCGTCAATCAGCTCCGCGATACGGTTATTTAATCAGCGGTTTTTTACGCTATGAACCGGACGGTAATCATCTTCGTCCGTTCAACTCCTTCGGGGTGATGAATCGTAAAGGAACAATAGTAGGAATTTATGATAAGAGTCACTTAGTACCGTTTGGAGAGTATATACCGCTCCGTCAGTATTTGCCGAAGTGGATAAAACCTGTTGCCAACACTATTTCGGAATTTGGCCGCGGTATAAAGTTTGAAACCATTAAAGTCGAAGGATATCCCGAGTTTGCTCCGCTTATTTGTTATGAAATTATTTTCTCCGATGAAGTGATACGTAAAGATAATAAACCGAAATGGGCAATAGTACTTACCAATGATGGTTGGTATGGTATCAGCTCCGGTCCGTATCAGCATTTGGTTGCAGCGCAAATGCGCGCGGTGGAAGAGGGAATTTCCATAGTCAGAAGCGCTAACAGCGGTATCAGTGCCGTTATAAATCCTTATGGAGAGGTTACGGCACAAATACCATTGGGAGAACGCGGCTTTCTTGATACAATGGTAAAACCTGATGAGGCGCGGAAAACAATATTCGGATTTTGCGGAAATTATATTCCGCTGACAATGAGCTGCTTAATACTGTTGTTTGCTTTTGTGCTGTCAAGAATCAGATTGAAAAAAACAAACTAAGCCGACATTTTTTTGAATTTTTGCACAAAGTTTTCCGGAATACGGGTAGGACGGTGGGTATCAATATTCATATAAATAACTTTAACATCCAAAGAACTTAACAATTCTTCACCGCGGAATATTTCCTGATGTAAAACCGCATAAGCGGCACCAAGTTCACGGATTTTGCAACTGATTTCCAGTTCATCATCCAAAACCGCTGAAGCCATATAATCTATGTTGCAGGAACGTACAACAAAACCGCAGTGAGTTTCTTGTATGGTTTGTTGTTGATTTATGCCTAAAAAACGCAAAAATTCGGTTCGCGCTCTTTCCGAAAATTTAAGATAATTGGCATAATAAACAATTCCGCCGGCGTCAGTATCTTCATAATATATGCGTACCGGATAAAAAAATACTCCTTCTTTAAGTGTGCCGCTCGCCGGTTTTATAATATCATTCATTCAAATCTCCGTCTAATAAATCGTATTGTTTACTCGGTTTTTTAGGCAATTTAATACCTAAATATTTGTAGCCGAGTTGTGATATAATTCGACCGCGCGGTGTGCGTTGCAAAAATCCCAATTTGAGCAGAAACGGTTCTACGACCTCTTCAATGGTATCACGTTCTTCGGAAAGAGCTGCCGCCAAAGTATCAGCGCCCACCGGACCGCCGCCGTAATTGTTGATAATGCAATTTAAATATCTCCTGTCAAAATTATCTAAGCCGAAATCATCGACGTCCAAACGTTTCAAAGCTATATCAGATATTTTTGAATCAATTATTTTTTTATCAGAAACCGCGCCGAAATCACGTACGCGGCGGAGCAATCTTCCGGCAATTCGCGGAGTTCCGCGGGAACGTTTGGCAATTTCGAGTGCCCCGTCTTGTGAAATTTCAATATTAAGTAATTTGGCGCCGCGCAACACTATTTTTTGTAAATCTTCGTGCGAATAAAAATCCAAGCGCAAAGGAATTCCGAAACGCTCGCGGAGCGGGGTCGAAAGTAAACCGGAACGCGTGGTTGCGCCGACCAGCGTAAATGGTTGTAAATCAATGCGAACCGAGCGTGCAGACGGACCTTCTCCGATAATTATATCCAGCTGAAAGTCCTCCATTGCCGAATATAAAACCTCCTCAATAGCCGGATTCAAACGATGAATTTCATCTATGAAAAGTACATCATTTCGTTCTAAATTGGTTAAAATCGCTGCCAAATCTCCCGATTTGGAAATCATAGGTGCAGAAGTAGCGTGAAAGCCAACCCCCAATTCTTTGGCAACAATGGAAGAAAGTGTGGTTTTCCCAAGTCCAGGAGGTCCGAATAACAAAACGTGATCCAGAGCCTCTCCGCGTTGTTTTGCCGCAGTAATAAATACCTTTAAGTTCTCACATACTTCACGTTGTCCGACAAAATCATCAAGCGAATTAGGGCGCAGACTGACCGGATTATTGCCTGTTTGTTCATCTTCCGGCTGCGGTTGCGGACTGACTATTCTTTCATCATCTCTCATCATTAAAATTCCTTATTGGCAAATTCTTTTAACGCCATACGAATAAGTGCAGATAAATCGGCGTCAGGATTTTCAAGAATAACTTTATTGGCAATGCGATAGGCATCTATGCGTTGATATCCCAAATTAACCAACGCTGATATAATGTCTTCACTTTTAGAGTAATCGGTATCAGGCATTGCGGCAATCGGAGCCGGAGATGAAACATCGGAATTAAGTATTTCGCTGTTGTTAGATGTAACCGGTATGGTCACGATTTTATCTTTAAGTTCGGTGACAATGCGCGCCGCCAGTTTCGGACCTACACCGTTGGCACGACAAAACGATGCCTTATCCTGTGCTCCGATAGCTTGTGATAACTGAGCCGGAGTAAGTACCGAAAGTATGCTTAAACAAACTTTGGCCCCCACACCTTGTACTTTAGTCAGTGTACCGAACCATTCTTTTTCCCACACATCGGCAAATCCGAAAAGTGAAATATCGTCTTCGCGAACAGTCATAACAGTGAAAAGAGTTGCCTCTTCACCGGTTTTAAGTTTGCTTAAAGTTTTTGCCGATGCAGATACCAAATAACCGACACCGTTTACGTCAATAACGCAAAAGTCTTCGCCGATGGTATCCGTAATGCCGCGTAATTTTGCAATCATATTTTTTTCCTTTGTTAAAATAAAGTTATATGAAAGATTGTTTATAAGCAAGTTTTTTATCGGTTTTTGAGCAATAAAATAAATATTGCCAAAATTTACAAAATCGGATATAATTCAGAAAACGGAGATGAAAATGGTAACAGAAAAAAACAAAGCGTTATACGATAAAAAAAGAGAAGATTTGTTAAACAGTTTGAAGCAACGCGTCTAATAGACGACTTTGTTTAAATATAATCCGTAGGCCGGCGCACTGATGCCGGCTTGTTTGCGGTCTTTGGCTTCCAAAATGCGTTTTACGTCTTGAGGAGTTAAGTCTCCGTTACCGACTTGCATTAAAGTTCCCACCATATTACGCACCTGATGATAAATAAAAGAGCGGGCTTCAACCGTAAAAATTATTTCATCACTGTTTTTTTCAATATCAAGTTTATCCAATGTTTTGATTGGAGAAAGCGCTTGACATCCCGAACCGCGAAAAGAACTGAAATCGTGATTTCCGAGCAAAAATTTTGCCCCCTCTTGCATTTTTTCAATATCCAAAGGATATGTAACCTGCCAAACGCGGTTAACAAGTAACGGACTGGCACCGCGACGATTTAATATACGGTATATATATCCTCGCCCAATAGCAGAAAAACGGGCGTGGAAATCGTCGGACACTTTTTCGGTTTTCCATACGGCAACCGGAGCTTGCAATTCTCGCAACAAAGCATTTAAACTTTCCTGCATTTTATATTCGCTCAAATTCCCGTTAAAATCAAAATGTGCCACTTGAGCCAAAGCGTGCACTCCGGCATCAGTGCGTCCGGCTCCGAAAACTTCCGTCTGTTGGTGCGAAAAACCTTCAATAGCTTTTTCCAAAAATTCTTGCACACTGGGACCTTCTTTTTGTTTTTGCCAACCGACCAGATTTGTGCCGTCGTATTCTACGGTAATTTTGTAACGCATATTATTTTCCTTTTGCTCGTAAGTTAAAAGCAATGCGGTAAAAAGTCAAATAATTTTAAAAAGGTTATATTTTGTTTTTTCTCTTTTCAAAAATAAGATTTTTAATTTTATCAACAGATTTATTTTAATATTTTTCATATTTTAAATTTGACTTTAAATAAAAAATCAACTAAAAGATAAATTGTTCTGTATAGCTTTATCATTTTCCTTGCTCGCGTGTTTATAAAAACGGCGAGCAAGGTTTTATAGGATATGTCTATAAGAAATAAACAATTTAAATAATATTAAACTTATAAAGGGGATGAAAATGAAAAAATTGAGAGATGAAATATATCAA
>JAFUSH010000029.1 GCA_017471705.1 Alphaproteobacteria bacterium
CCTAAATGTTGCCGCTGACGGATTACTGACTAATGTCCACATTGATAATCTTAAGAGTAAAGAAGGCAGCCAAATTGTCGTCAACCTGAACAATCCGTCGGCAAATCCGTCGGCAAGCCAAGCTGATATTATCGTGATTGACAATACAATTCATAATGATGCCGGTACTACGACAAAAATTGTATTCCACGATTTGGCAAATAATTACATCAGCCAAGTTTACTTAGGCACTGATGATAAGATTTATTTCGCTAAGACACAAATAAGCCAAACCGATTATGATTTTGCCAATACTTTCTCGACAACTGCCGTGAATGATAATTACGAAATTAAAATCGGCTATGAAACAAATGGGTCGGTTTATGACTGGTTCTTATACCGCGCTGCAGAAATTGATCCTGCATTAGATCCTGAAGATATGGCGTTAATTGATTTACCGCGTGCGGCTCTGGAACAAACCCGCTCCATTATGTTGCCTATTTCCAGAACGAACAGAGGTCAGTGCAATTGCTATCAGGATAATTGCAATAACTCCTTCTGCAGATACGGAAGTACCGATGCCAAAAAAAGATTGTGGGCAACGCCTATCTATAGAAAAGGAACTTATGATAAACCTATCGAAACCGATTTCACTATCAAAGGAATTGATTTCGGTTTAGACTTCCAACCAACTCACAGAGATATGTATGGAATTTTCGGTTCTTATCGTGACGGAACATACGAAAACGACGGCAAAGGGAAAAAATACTTCTCGCACTTTGGCAGTGAGTTAGATATAACCAGCTTAATCGGCGGATTATATTCCCGTAAATACATCGGCAACCTTTATTTGTTAGGTGCAATCTACGGCGGAAAACTTGATGTTGATGTCAAAACAGATACCAATGTTAAAGGTTCTATTGATGGTTATACAATCGGTGCCCAAGGTGAAATCGGATACGATGTCCGTCTGACACGCCGTGAAATCTTAACTCCGTCTTTACGCGCCACTTACAGTTACATCAAGTTCAAAGATGCAAATGATATAAACGGCAAGAAAGTTTCCGTAGATAACGTCAACAATGTGGAGTTGGAAGCTGCTCTTAAATATGAGTATCAATTCAACAACGAGTATCAATTACCTACCACCGGTTATATCAAACCGTCGGTTATTCAAACCATTGCCAAAGGCGGAGAAGTTAAAATCAATGAAAAAGAATATGATGATACCATTGATAATGAAACTCTGGGACGTATCGAAATCGGTGCAGATGCCGAGATTATCAAAAACTTCTCCATCGGTGCTTTCGGTAATTACACCTTCGGTTCCGAATATAAAGCTTGGGGTATCGGCGGAAACATCAGATACGTCTGGTAATCGTTTCAAACTCAAAAAAAAACTCCGTTTTTACGGAGTTTTTTTTCGGTTATTAAGTAAACATTATTTTCATTTCTTTACCGTAAAAAGCTATTAAACCCCGCAGGTACCGATAACGCACATAACGTCCCATTTCCATTCCCTCTATGTCGCGTGTCGGTATGCCGGTGCGCATAGTTACCTGATGCAGAAACATATTTCTTTCAACCCGCATTTTCCACAGTTCATAGCCGATTTCTTTCATTGTTTGCTTATCGACCAAATATTCTCTCTTTGACATTGTCATAAACTCCCTTATTTGTCTTTGTTAAAACAAAAACCACCTTGATATTCCTTCAAGGTGGGGAGTTAGCAACTGCCTACAACAGTCCTGCTTATTCAATATATTCAGCAAGCTCCCCGTTATGAGGAGTTAAATTAGTAGGTGGAGCTGCTACACTCCGCAGACGACCTCTCGCCTGCAAGAGTCATATTAAAATAATCTCACTAAATTGCAAGTAAAAAAGGCTTCCTTTCCGAAGCCTTTCACATTGTTTATTTTACCGGTTTAACCCACGGTTTGCCGTTGAGTAAAAAGTCCGGCAGCTTTTCCAAAGATGATGCCCCTGCCGCTTTGGCGTGACCTCCGCCTCCGAACTCGGCGGCTATTTTAGAAACATCTACATTATCTTTATAGGTATAAAACGTCAGATTCCACCGATTCTTTTTATTCATAAAGAAGTTTACCATAAAATCGTAATCACGGATATTGTCGAGTGAATCGAAAAATTCCGACTGTCCCTGCGCCATATTCGAGCATATACATCTGTATCCTTTGTATTCGCTTTCAAAACCCATTCCGCGTATTAAGCGATAATTACGATGTCTTACCCAAGAGAGAATGGCGTTACCCTTCTCTACCATTTGTTTAATATCCAGTTCCCCGTCAATCAGCATAGACCATATTTTATCGGTCGGACGATTAACCCCGTAAGTCTGCACGGCATATTCAAAAGGACGAACACGACGATCACGCAAATCATATATATCGTTCAAACCAAGCAAACGCAGTCCCTCCGGCAAAGCGTCATCGGGATAAAAATATTGCCAAGTCAGCACCAGAGCCGCCGTTCCGATTTTACGAATCCCTTTTATCGGTTCGTATTTACCGCTTTTCATCAATTCGTCGTACTCGTTAATGACCGATACGTGATGATCAATCCAAGTCAGATCTATTTTCTTATTGAGTTCAAGCATATATCTAACCGGTAAAGCAATATCGCAAATCACGATTTTTTCGTGTTTTTCGATTTCTTCATATGGGATTTCCATATCGTGATTAAGCCCCATCAACTCAATTTCCGGAAATTTTCTTTTAACAACCGCCGCCGAGCCTTTACCATCGTGATCGGCTATGTGATATATACAAAGCATTTTGCCCTCCGTCTTATATTTCAACAATCATATTATCATAGGCCGGCACCGCACACTTAGGAGAAATTTCAGCAATTTCATCATAATCACACTGTCCTCCCATATGGGTAAATATTACTCTCGCAGGCTTAATAATATCAATATATTTTTTATTGATTTCCATATTTTCGTGATAAATCTGTTCGCCTAACTGTGTCAACGGCATAATCATAACATTAACATCAATTTTTTGTAAATATTCCAGAGATTGTTCGGGTATTTGTTTATAGTCTGAAATAACCACCAACTTTCCGGCATTAAAGACATATCCGCTTGTGGCAACGGTGTGTCCGGCCAATGCAATCGGCATAACTTCAACGTTATTCACCTTGAAAGATTTACCGTACTCAATAATATTTTCCACCAATTGCGGCCGTAAAGTTATTTCTTTAAGTTTAACATCCGTAAAGACATACCCGAAGCGTTTTTTTATTTCATCAATATGTTCTTTAATCGCATACACATTCAAAGATTTATTATTATATTGCGTCAAAGCGCGTAAATCATCTATACCGGAAACGTGGTCGGCGTGAACGTGAGTATACAATACCGCATCTAATTCGGTAATCGCATTATCCAACATCTGACAGCGAAAATCTTGTGATGTATCTATTTGAATTTTGGTATCGTTAATTTCTACCAAAGTTCCGGAGCGCCTGCGCACATTTTTAGGATTATTCGGATTACAATTTTCCCATCCCTTAGCAACCACCGGCACTCCGGTAGCGGCTCCGCTGCCTAATATTATCACTCTATCCATTATTTTTCACCTTATCAAAAAGTTGCAAAAAATTAGCCGTAGTAATCTGCGCTATTTCTTCTATATCCATATCTTTCAAATCAGCCAGAACTTGCGCCGTATTCACTATGTATGCCGGCTCATTACGTTTACCGCGATGCGGAACAGGAGCCAAAAAAGGAGAATCGGTTTCTATTAACAACCTTTCCGGCGGAATCAAAGCAAATATTTTCCGCAAATTTTCCCCGTTCTTAAACGTTATAATACCCGATGCCGATATATAAAAACCCATTTCCAATCCTGCTTTGCAAAGTCTTTCTCCGGAAGAAAAACAATGAAGTTCCCCCTTAAACGGTTTTTCTTTATATGCCGTTTGCAGCATTTCAATCATATCATCATCGGCATCTCGGCTATGCACAATCAGAGGAAGCCCGCTTTGCTGCGCCGCTTTTATATGTTCGGCAAAAACCTTTTTCTGTTCATTTATACTGTCACCGTTATAAAAATAATCCAAACCGCATTCGCCTATGCCTACCACATACGGATTTTTCGTAAACCCCAATATATTTTCAGCTGTTAAATCGGGGTAATTAACGGCAAGTTCCGGATGAACACCGGAAGTGGTATAAATATGCTTGTGTTGTCGGCAAAAATCAACAATTTGCGGAGTTTTTGCCATATCATCGCTGACATCAAGAATATAGTCCACTTTCATTTCCCGTGCTCTTAAAACAGTCGCTTCTCTGTCAGTGTTAAACTCCTCGGAATTTATATGGCAATGGCTATCCGTAAACATCACAAAACTCTGCATATCTTGTTGAACAAATTTATAAGCATTAAACGCTTGTCCATATTGATATTTAAGCAATCGGCAAACTTTCTGCGTATTTCATTCCATAATTCGTACAATTCTTCTTTATCACTGCAATTCGGCATATTATCTTTCAAGAACTTGAGTAATAGCTCCTCGCATAAACTGAACATTTCCGGAGATGAAACCGCTTCGTCACAAAACTCCAAAAGTTCACTTAAAGAATAATTTTGCTTTGAATATAACAGACGGCACATCTTATCATAAAAGTTCACGGCTCCTTCATCGGCGTATAAAATTGCCTTTCCGATACTTCCGGCGCTCATCTCCGTCAACTTTGATATCATTGCTTCGCTGAGTTCGGAACGATACCTGCGCAACAAACTGCCGACTACGGCATTATCCAAAGTTTTAAGAGGCAGTTTGGCGCAACGTGAACGGATTGTCGGTAATAACACACCGGAATTATGGCTGATTAACAGCAATACGGTTTTAAGCGGCGGTTCTTCCAAAATTTTCAATAATGCATTGGAAGCGTTTTTATTCATATCATCCGCACTGTCGATAATAACAACTCGCCAACCGTCGTTAAACGAAGTTTTAGATAAAAAATCATTTACTTTGCGCACATCATCAACACGAATAAAAGCCGACTTTTTCAATGCGGCAAGTTCGCCGTTATCCATAACTTCACCCTTACGAATAGCGCTGATAATTTTGCGTTTATCGGTTTCCGTATAATCACGTTCCAGCACCATCAAATCAGGATACGAACCATTAGCTATTTGCTGAAAAACCGGATTATCAGGCGAAACATTAAGCGTAGTATATTGTTGTCTGTTATCAGCATCAGCGCAAAGTAAAAAACGAGCTATTCTATATGCCAGAGTTGCTTTACCGATTCCTTTTTCACCGCTTAATATCCACGCGTGATGTAAAGTATTATTTTTCCACGCCTGTAAAAAAGTACTCTCGGCTTCTTCCTGACCGAGCAGAAAATGATTATTTTGCGGTGAAAAATCTTCCGGCATTAAATCTCCAACCTGTTTTCTACAATTTCAACAATACGTTTATGCAACGTTTCTATATCCGTATCGGCATCAACCACGGCACAGCGTTCAGGCTCGCGTTTGGCAATTTCCAGAAAACCGCGGCGCAGATTGTGATGAAACTCTATTTGCCTGCTTTCAAAACGCAACTCTTTAACTTCCATCGTTTGCGCTTTGGCAAACGAGCGACGCATTCCCACTTCCGGCTCCATATCCAGAATTATGGTCAAATCCGGTTTGAAATCACCGGCTACAATTTTATATAACGATTGCAAAGTTTGAAAATCAACACGCTTATCATACCCGTAATATTGGTATGCTTCCGTAGAATCGGCATATCTGTCCGATATTACCCACTTATTTTCCATTAAGGCCGGCCATACCACTTTAGTCAGATTACAGCGCCTGTCCGCATAATATAGCAAACATTCGCTGATTGCGTCAAATTTATCTTTATCTCCGGTAACCAGCAACTCGCGCAAAGTTTTTCCTTCTTCGGTACTTCCCGGTTCTTTGGTAAGCACTACATCAATTTTTCTGCTTTGCAAATACTGAGCCAATAATTTCAATTGAGTAGATTTTCCGCACCCTTCTCCGCCTTCTAAAGTTATAAACTTACCGGACATTTTACTTTGCTCCGAAAACGAAATACTTTACATTTGCCCAAAATCTGCCCCACAAGCCGACTTTCTGTACGTCTTTTGCGGCAACCAGAGGCAAGGTTACGATTTCGTCTTTAACGTTTATTTTTAAATCCCCCAACTTAGTTCCGGCGATAATGGGAGCTTTAATTGGCTCATCAAATTCGGCAGATATTTCGACATCATCAACCGCAGAAACCGGAAGTGTCTTAACCACATCTTCATCAACGGTCAAATCCACTGTTTTATCCTTACCGTACCAAACTTTGGCATTGGCAAGCACCTGTCCTTTTTCAAACAACTTATAATTATTGAACTCTCTAAATCCCCAACTGATTAAACGCTCACTTTCTTCCGAGCGCTCTTTATTGGAAGCCATACCGCTCATCACACCAATCAAACGGCGCTCTCCCTTGGTAGCAGAAGCTGCCAGACAGAACCCTGCTTCTTCGGTGTGTCCGGTTTTTAAGCCGTCCGCACCTTTCATAGTATAAAGCAAAGGATTTCTGTTACCTTGTTTTATGTTATTATAAACAAATTCCTTTTCACTGAAATAGTGGTATAAATCCGGAAATTCTTTAATAATATGACGCGACAATATTGCCAAGTCCTCCATAGACATTTTCTGGTCGGGATGCGGTAATCCGGTAGAATTGGCAAAAGAGCTGTTTTTAAGTCCTAACTGTTTTGCGGTCTTATTCATTAAAATTGCGAAATCTTCTTCCGAACCGGATATATTTTCCGCCACCACGATACAAGCGTCATTACCCGATTGAATAACTATCCCTTTAATTAAATTTTCCACGCTGACATTATCACCGATAGAAAGAAACATTGTTGAGCCGCCGGTTGCAGCTCCGCCCTTACGCCACGCATTTTCGCTGACCGAAAACGTATCGTCGAGCTTAACGCTTTTATCTTTAATTTTGCTCATCAAAATATAGACGGTCATCAATTTGCTCATAGATGCCGGAGGAACTGCCTCGGTAATATTTTTTTCATACAAATATTCTCCGGTGTCAAAGTCCATCAAAATAGCGTTGCGAGCGGTTGTTTCATAAGCTGCCGCATTATACGAACAAACAAATGAAAGTAAAAGCACCGCTAATGTCAACTTGCCGTATTTCATTTTGCACTCTCCTATTTTTTTTCTATTTTTGTATCTTTAAATCCGTAGTACTTAAGCTTTGCTTGAGCCACGGTAGCTTCTTCTTTGCGATTATAAGGACCTACCGAAACTCTGTAATATTTTGTACCGTTGACATCCGTCGGAACAATATGGCTGCTTCCGTATTCTTTTAAACGCACCATTTGTTTATGAGCCAACGCATAATTTGTAAACGAACCGGTATGAATATAATAGTAACCGCTCATATACTCATAACTGTTTGATTTAACGGCTCTGGTATCTTTTTTGTCCGGATTGGTTGCGGCTTTACCGTATATACCGCTATCTGCCTGCTTGGTATTGATATTGCTGACTATTCCCACGGAACCGCTGCGAACTTCACCGTCTGCCGAAGCGGCACTGCCATACACGGCAGGTTCAGCAGTTTTTCCGGTCGGAACATATTTTCCGCTGGCAACTTTGGTATCCCCTACACTGGCATATATCTCTGCTTCCTCGGCTTTTTCGGTTTCTTCCGCTATCTTAATTCTTTCCTCCGAAGACTCGAACAATGAAGGAGCCGGAGCCTGTTCGGCGGCAACCGCCGCATTTTCGGAAGATACTTTTCCGGTCAGCATAGCCTCTTTAAGAGCCTTACTTTCTTTAGCCATAATTTCAACTTTAACTTTAGTCGTACCCTGCCCCATATATCCGAGTAACTGAGCTCCGCGCTTTGAAAGGTCTATTATACGATCCTTAACGTAAGGACCTCTGTCATTTACGCGCAAAACCACTGAACGACCGTTTTGCAAATTTGTAACTTTCACAATACTCGGCAATGGCAAAGTACGATGCGCCGCCGTCAAGGTATTCATATTATAACGTTCTCCGTTAGCTGTCAGTTTACCGTTGAAATCTTCGCCGTACCAAGAAGCCACACCGGTTTCCGAATAATTATAATCTTCTTTAGGGTAATACCATCTGTCACCGATTTTATACGGATTACCCACCTTGTAAATACCGCCGTAGTCTTTAATTATCTGTGCCTGAGCCTGCGGAGAAAGTCCGGAAAGCTCCGGTGTTCCCGTAGCACAAGACGAAAGCATACTGCTGCTTACCAGCAAAAACAGCGTCATTAAAATATAGTGCATTTTCTTTTCTTCAAATATTGTTATGTTACGCAAAGGTTAAACTGATTTTACGCTGACTTCAAGCATAATTATCAACTTATTCCTACTTCTTTTCGGGTTTTTTCTGCGGTACCGGAGTATGAAAGCCTTTGGCAGAAGAAAAAACCTTAATTTTTTGTAACAAACGATAATCAGGATACCCGTCTTCAGGCAATTTTGCTTTATGTTGTAAAAACTTCACCGCATCTCTGGTTTGTGAACCGAGCTTACCGTCCTCAGAGATTTTTTTACCTGTGTAACGATTATAAAATTTTTGAATCTGCAAAATCTCTTCATTATTCATCGTATATTGTTGCTGAGCCTGCAACGGAAAATACTTTTTATTCGCATCTGCGATATAATCAGCCAAAGTTACCACCGCAATCGCATAATTATCCGAGCGATTCCAAATCATCACGCGCTTAAAATTACCGAAAACTATATAAGCAGGTCCTTTTCTGCCGTCCGGCAATATAACCGAGCCTTTGAGTTCATCGTCATACGGCAACTTTTTACCTTCATAAGTCAACACGCCCATTTTGTTCCACTCCGAGACTTTTTTGGTATTTTTGCGTCCCACTTCCTTAAAATCAAAATTCCACGGCAATTGCACACGCATTCCCCACGGTTCGTCGTGTTTCCATCCTAATTTGGTCAAATAATTTTCTGCCGAAGCCAACGCATCGGCAAACGAATTCCAAATATCCGGCACATCATCGCCGTCGTAATCAACCGCATAATGATTATACGTTGAAGGCATAAATTGGAAATGTCCCATTGCACCTGCCCACGACCCGCGCATTTCATTTTCTGATAAATTGGTTTTATCCATTATCTTCAATACGTTATATAATTCTTCTTTAAAAAACTTTGCACGACGGTTCTTATAACTCAAATTGGTCAAACTGTCTATCAGATTATATTGTCCTTTATTTTGACCGAAATTGGTTTCCACTGCCCAAAACGCCACCATATAATTAAGCGGAACATTATATTTATCTGCCAGTTTTTGATATTTTTTCTTGATTTCTTTGTGCTTTTGCCGAGCCGTTTCCACGCGTTGCTTATTTACCAGACGATTAACATAAGCACAGGTTGTAAGTACAAATTCCACCTGTTTTTTGTCTTGTTTCACCACATCAGGCGCTTTGTGATAATAGTTTTTTCCCTTATAGGCTTTATCCAGTGTTTTTTGTGAAATACCGCGCGAAAGCATTTCTTTTTGCAAATTAGAAATAAACGTATTCCACTCTTTCGGCGGCGTCACTTTTTGACTTTCACTTGCCTGCAGCGGCAAAACAACACTTAAACCGAATAAAATAACATAAAATAAAAACTTTTTCATCAATACCCCCGAATGCAACTGGGATATTATACTGCCCATTTATTTTATAAATGATTAAAAAAAACGCTTAATCAGGCAAATAACCGAAAATATTATCGCCCTCTCCTACCTCCTCTGCCTCTGCGGGTAAACATCTGCCGCCGACTATTATTCAATCGTTTGTTTTCTTTTTGCGATACTTTTTCCAAAGAAGCATAGTATGCCTGCTGAGCCTTGACATTACACTCTTTCAAAACATCCGGAATATTCTTAAAATCTTCTATCGTTTTAAGGATTTTTGCGTTATCTTCTTTGCTTGAGGCAACTAAAATCGGTTCACGATAATTAGGCGCTTCTATATATTGCCAATCGCTTCTTCGACGTTTGCTTGATTTAGGTGCACTGTTTTCTTTTATTGTCTGTTCGATAATCGGTCCGGTATACTTGCGCTTAACAACAGACGGCGGAACTGCTTGCATTTCAATAGGGTACATCCATAAATACAATGTATTTTTAAAGTACGGTTCCTTAAAATCCGGTCCTTTAATCGGTAATCTTGCAATATTAAAATCATTAATCGCTTCGCTTAAATCAACACCTTTAAAAGTATAAATACTGCTGATTATATCTTCATACTCTTTCGTATTGTTAACGATGATTGTGTTGCTCTTTTCGTTAATTATAGGAAACCTGTCTACATACTCTCTAAAAGTCTTATCCTTCTGAAATCTTGATAATACCTGACGATAATACATATCAATAATTTGCGGGTTTTGCTGTAATTCTTCCGCCGACTTGTCACGCAAATTATATTTCAGCTGGGCTGCTATTAATAAATGTTGAAAAGCCTCTCTTTGTTTATCAATAGCCAAACTTTTAAATAGCGGATAGCCGTTGTTAACGTAATCCATCACTTCCGCACCGCCTTTTCGCATAGACTTTACATTACGCAACCCGTCAGCAATATAAACTCTTTGATCGGAAGGAACTATATCATCTTTCATATATTGAGAAAAATCCACTCCGCCGATTTTATACATATACCCGCGCACAAAGTTATAATTTTTGCGGCTGTTATCCACCAAACCGAAAAGTCCGACATATCTTTGCATCATAGAGTAAATAGACGGCATATACCCTTTAGCGCACTTTTCCATCCACGCCTTTTGCATTCCGTTGGCAATAAGCGAATATTCTCTTTCCAAATCTTTGGGATTTTTGCTTTCCGGTTTAATTTTTCCCTTAGCCACTTCCTTGAAATAAAAACCCAAAAGTCCGTTTTTATTATCTTCTATAAATTTTTTCTTATCAGGTGACGCGATATATTGATATCTGACTGTCAACAGAGCTGCAATATTGGCGGATATTTCATCGTGCATACAAAGCTTATAATATTCAAACGGCGTATATTTATAATGAATACGCCACTTTATTTCATCGTTATGCGCGTGCCAATCCTCGTGAGAAAACAAGGACAAGCGCATTTTATACAAATTATCATCATTAACAAAATTTCTGGTTATATATCCGCGGCTGTAATAAAGCAACACTCTGCCTCGTTGCGATAAAGTATCGGTACAGTATTTGATTCTGCGAACCGGATTTTCCACTCTTACCGCATTTTCGACAGAATCCTTCTTTTGTTCGCGGATTTTTGAAGCTTTATTCGAACCGCAAGAAGAAAAACCGGTACTCATAACGGCAAACGCCGCAACCACTCCGCCCCAGTTGCACACTTTATTCCAGACCGATTGTATTTTATCCGAAAAAGCCATTATTCCCCCTCAGCTTAAGGTAACTTATTTTACTTTTTTTGTCAATAATTATTCTCTCTCAAACGCGTAAAAAAACTTGCTTTATTTCCTTAATAAGCTAAAATTCAATTATATTGCAAACTCGGAGACATAAAAATGAAAAAGATATTATTTGCCGCAATTATCGCCGTTGCCGTTTTTGGGGTATATACATTGACAAACTCCAAAAAAGAACAACCTGTTGTATTGTACGGAAATATTGATATCCGCCAAGTTAATTCGGCATTCAGAGTAGCCGGCCGTCTGGAAAATATGAATTTCGAAGAAGGCGATACCGTACATAAAGGCGATATTTTAGCTACTTTAGATGATGAGCCTTACATAAATGCTCAAAATCAGGCAAAAGCAAAAATAGAACAGGCAAAAGCATCGTTTGAAAACGCCAAACGAATAAATACCCGCAAACAAGCGCTTTGCAAAACCAAAAACGCTTCGCAACAAGATTGTGACAACGCACAAGCCAATCAGGAAATTGCCGCCGCCGATTTGCAATACGCAAAGGCGAGTTTAGATATTGCCGAAACCGCTTTGGAAGATACAATTTTAAAATCCCCTTCCGATGGTATTGTCTTAATTCGTATTTCCGAACCGGGAACGCTTCTTTCAGCCGGAGTTCCGGTGTATACCATATCACTTAACGATAAGATGTGGGCGCGTGCTTACATAAAAGAAACCGACTTGGGAAAAATACAAATCGGCACAAAAGTTAAAATATATACCGATTCCACCCCAAAAATATATAACGGACATATAGGCTTTATTTCTTCAACCGCGGAATTTACCCCTAAAACCATAGAAACAACAAGTCTGCGCACCGATTTGGTATATCGTTTACGCATCGTAATTGATGACGCCGATAACAATTTAAAACAAGGAATGCCTGTAACCGTAAAAATGGCAGAATAATGGATAGTGTTGCAGAAATTAAGAATTTAAGTAAAACATTCAAAAATCCGGCGATTACCGCCATCAAGGATTTAACACTTTCTTTGCCTAAAGGAAAAGTCATCGGATTAATCGGTCCGGACGGAGCCGGAAAGACCACTCTGATTCGTCTGCTTTTAGGCTTATTACAGCCTTCCGAAGGCACAATATCAGTCTTAGGACTAAACCCGATTAAACAAACAAATCTTTTACATCAAAACATCGGATATATGCCGCAAAAATTCGGTTTGTACGAAGACCTGAGCATACAGGAAAATATGAACCTCTATGCCGATTTAAAAGAGCTGTCCGCAACACAAAAAGAAGAACAATTCGAATGGTTGCTGAAATTTACCGGATTAAAGCCTTTCACCGCTCGCTTAGCCGGTAATCTTTCGGGAGGTATGAAACAAAAACTCGGTCTTGGCTGCGCTATGCTCGGAAAACCGCAATTTTTATTGCTTGACGAGCCGGGAGTCGGAGTTGACCCCATTTCACGCCGAGAATTATTGAAAATGGTTTATAGCTTGCGCGATCAGGGAATAACCGTATTGTGGTCCACCTCATATCTGGATGAAGCCGAAAAATTTGATAACGTCATTTTATTGAATAACGGAAAACTTATTTTTAACGGTTTACCTCATCTGCTGACGCAAAAACTGAAAAGACGCGTTTTTCAAACCAAACAGCCATTGAACAACCCGCGCTCCTTTTTAAGAAAAATAATGCAAAAAGAAAACAGGTTAATTGATGCCGTAATATCCGGACAATACGTGCGCGTAGTTTCAAAAAATTCCGCATTAGTTTCCGAATTGTCTGCCGACTTTTCTCCCGTAAAACCTCGCTTTGAAGATGCTGTGATAGATATTTTGGGCGGTGCATCAATGCAGCCTTCACCGATTGCCGAACAAATAAACCTGAACAATATTCCCGATATTGTGATAAAAGCTGAAAAACTGACTAAAATTTACGGTACCTTTACCGCGGCCAAAGATATATCTTTCGATATTAAACGCGGAGAAATTTTCGGACTTTTGGGACCTAACGGAGCCGGAAAGTCGACTACTTTCAAAATGCTTTGCGGACTGGCAAAACCCACTTTCGGAAACGGTTATATATTAAATACCGATATGATTAAAAATCCGGCATCTGCCCGTTCTCACCTCGGATATATGGCACAGAAATTTTCGTTATTTGCCACTTTATCCGTTATGCAAAACCTGAAATTTTTCTCCGGTATTTACGGATTACGCGGCAATAAAAAAGAAAAACGCATTAACCAGATGATAGAAGTTTTTGAATTACAACCGTACGTAAAACAAATTGCCGGCAATCTTCCCCTCGGTTTTAAGCAGCGCTTGGCATTGGCCTGCGCCATTATGCATAATCCGCCTATTTTATTTTTAGACGAACCGACCAGCGGTGTAGACCCTCTGACGCGTCGTGAATTTTGGAACCATATAAATTCTATGGTCGAAAAAGGAGTTACCGTTATGGTTACCACTCATTTTATGGATGAAGCGGAGTATTGCGACAGAATTGCTCTGATTTATCAGGGACAAGCCATAAAAATCGGCACCCCCGATGAACTTAAAAAAGCTGACGAAACTATGGAAGACGCCTTTATTCGCTTGATTGAAGAATACAATAAGAGGAGCTTACGATGAAAATATTGAAGGCTCTTATATATAAGGAATTTTTGCAAATCACTCGCGATCCGAGCAGCGTGCTGACCGCTTTCATCTTACCGTTTATATTGATTACCATTTTCGCTACTGCCATCAATCTCGACAATAATGCCATTGAAACCGGATTGGTTATAGAGGGAAACCGCGGACAAATAAACGATATTATTGCATCTTTTGACGGTTCCGAATTCGTAAAAATGTATCGTTATGACAATCGAAAATCGGCTCAAGAAGCTTTGGTTCGCGGAGATATCAGAGCATTAGTAATCATTCCCAACAATTTTGCGCAGTCATTTGCGGCACAAACCGATGCCGCCATTCAAATAATAACCGATGCCTCCGATCCCAATATTGCCCTTTTTGCCGCTGCTTACGTACAGGGAATTATATCCACCGCACAAAAAATAATAATGGAAAATTACGGTTATGATATTGATGTCGGTATACGTATGGAAACTCAATCTTGGTATAATCCGGAATTAAAAAGCCGTCACTTTATTCTTCCGAGTTCCATTGCCATAATTATGACACTAATCGGAATGCTACTGACAGCCTTGGTTATTGCCCGCGAATGGGAACGAGGAACAATGGAATCCCTTTTAACCACAAAAGCATCCAAATTACAAATAATCTCGGCAAAATATATCGCATACTATTGTTTGGCCATAGCTTCTGCCGCTTTCTGCACATTTTTGAGCGTTGCGGTTTTTAACGTACCTTTTCGCGGCTCATACTTGGTATATTTCATCACCGCCAGTTTATTTTTGCTCCCGTCGCTCGGAATGGGATTCATTATATCAACTCTCACCAAAAACCAGTTTTTGGCGGCAGTTGCCGCCGCTATGTTCGGCTTTTTACCGGCGGTTATGCTTTCCGGAGGATTATTTGAAATATCGTCAATGCCGTCGGCAATTCGCAGTATTACTCACATTATACCGGCAACGTATTTTATTCCGATTATTAAAAACCTGTTTATGGCCGGTAATATTTGGCCGATTATTTTAAGCGAAGGCTCATATTTGCTGATATACGGCATTTTAATGTTTGCGCTTTTATATTTTGTAACCAAAGAAAGGCTGGAATAATGAGAAATTTCATCTATGTATGCTCTGCCGTTTGGGCACTTATTATAAAAGAATTTCAAATTATATGGTCGGACCCGAAAAACCGCGCAATGATACTTTGTCCGCCGGTGCTGATGCTTGCCATATTCGCCTATGCCGCCACTTTCGAAGTAAACAACATCTCTATGCTTATATACGACAAAGACGATTCGCAAATATCTCGCGCTCTGATTGATAAACTTGCCAATACTCCGTACATAAAACATATAGATATGGTTGATAATCCTACAGAACTGACGCAAAAAATCGATAATGAAAAAGCTTTTGTTGCTCTCACCATACCGCAAGATTTTGCCAAGAAAATATATTTGAATGAATCTCCTGTAGTGCAACTCATTTTAGACGGTCGAAAATCAAATACGGCTCAAGTTGTAAGCGGTTATATCACCCATATTTTGGCTTCTTTTCAATATGAAACATACGGACAAAATTTTCCGAAGAGTTCCATAAGGCTTGTCACGCGTAACTGGTTTAATCCCGAACTCAACTATCAATGGTATATCGTTACCTCGTTTATGGGAGTGCTTGTTACGGTGATGATGTTGGCAATCACTGCATTGTCGGTGGCACAAGAGAAAGAATTGGGAACTTTTGATCAGGTTTTGATATCACCTTTGAAACCGTTTCAAATTTTAATCGGAAAAACCATTCCGGCAATAACCGTCGCCTATATGGATTTGACGCTGATGATTATTGCCGGACATTTCATTTTCGATATTCCCGCCGCCCGCGGATACCCGATGATATATGCCTGTATTTTTGTTTTTCTGCTTTCAATATCCGGCATCGGTTTATTTATTTCAACCATTTGCCAAACACAACAGCAGGCAATCTTCGGCGTATTTTTCTTCTTGGCACCGACTTTTTTACTTTCCGGTTTTATCACTCCGATTGAAAATATGCCTTTGCTTTTGCAAAAGTTCAGTTATATAAATCCGCTGACATATTTTTTCCGCTTAGTGCGCGGATTATTTCTCAAAAACATTGATAATCTTACGGTATGGGCAAATATATGGCCATTGTTTATCATCGCAGTCTGTACCTTAAGTTTTGCTTCGTGGTTTTTCAATAAAAAAATTAATTAAACCAATCCGTTGCGACACAACTTAGCAAACACCGGTTTATCAAGTCCTAACTTTTTGATAAGAGTCTGCGGAGTTGCATCAATTTCAATATTATGCTCACTTACAACTTCTCCCTTGCGGACTTTTAATACCGCGCTCGGCAGTTCCGATTTTCCGATACACGAAGATAAATATACCCAAACCTCATCATTATCTTTAAGATTTTCCACAGCCAGCCTGCGCGCATATAAATTAAGCGTTAAATCAGCCTTGCTGGCATCTTTGCTCCACGGTGAGCCGCCTCCGACGGCACTCGCCGTTGAATAGAAATCGCACGCCAATTTTCTTCCGGTTATACCGCAATCGGCAATTGCTGAATGATACGTGTAATTACCTGTACCGTTTATAATAAGCTGCTGCGGATTTTCACTCAAAACATCACCGATAAATCCGCTTAAATCTTCGATTTCGAGCATCGGAATTGCCGCAACAACCGTTTTTATTTCGTCACCGTCGAGAGTAACCTGTGTTTTTATATCAAGCCCCAGATTATCGCTTTTAAGAGCTTTTTCATACAAAGCCCTGTTCAATTTCTTAGCCAAAAACAGCTCACGATTTATAAATCCTTCACCTTGGCAGGCATACCCGACAAAAACTCCCTGATCTCCCCAACCGTTATTATCAACTCCTTGCGCTATCTCACAACTTTGACAACCGACCAAATTAATAACATTAACTTTATTAATGTTAATTGCCTTATCGCCCCATATATCGGCATATTTTTCATCATAACCGATTTCACGCAGTGCGGCTTTAACATATTTATCAAAATCAATATCTTTAACTTTAGTGCAAACTTCTCCGCCCAATACAACCGTATTATCTTTAATCATAACCTCGACGGCATACCGCACCGAAATGTCTTGCTCCGTCAGGCGGTCAAGAATATAACTTGTTATGTAATCTGCTGTTTTATCAGGGTGTCCCAAAGACACAAATTCTGCTGTTTTAATCATAAAAAAATCTCCTGTTTAGTCCATTTAATGCTGGACAATTCGGTTAAATCCACATTCGCCGCAAATCGTTGCGACATATTCGGTTATATCATCTTTAAATACAAAGTCAAGACCAATACAAAAAAACGGCACCGAAAGTATCACCTCGATGCCGTTCAAATTACCTATCGCAATTATTTATATTGTGACAAGTGTTCAAGCAATGCACGTTTTTCATTAACGTTATCTTGAGCCTTATTCAACAGCATATTGTAGCGATCCGGATTGGCTTTGTTTACAACTTGGAAACGGGTTTCACTGGCCATAAATTCTGCCAAAGGCTTGCTCGGAGCTTTAGAATCCAAAGTCAGCGGAGCAATACCTTCTTTGGTATTTTCCGGATTATAGCGGTACAACGGCCAACTACCGGTTTCTACCGCATTCTTTTGGTGAGACAAACCTTCGGCCATATTCAAGCCTTGGTTAATACACGGACAGTATGCGATAATGATAGACGGACCGTCATAAGCTTCAGCTTCATTCATTGCCTTGATAACTTGTGTATCATTGGCACCCATAGCTACCTGAGCCACATATACATTGCCGTAAGACATAGCAATCATACCCAAATCTTTCTTCGGCAATTCTTTACCTGCCGTAGCAAATTTGGCGGAAGCACCCATCGGGGTAGCTTTAGATTGTTGACCGCCGGTATTGGAATATACACCGGTATCAACTACCAAGATATTAACGTTTCTGCCGCTGGCAATAGCGTGGTCAACACCGCCGAAGCCGATATCATAAGCCCAACCGTCACCGCCGATAATCCAAACTGATTTCTTAATCAAGTAATCGGCAACTTCGTTTAAGTGCTTAGCTTCATCGCTGTTCATTGCGGATAACTTAGCACGCAAAGCGGCAACATTATCGCGTTGAGCATCAATTTCCATATCGTTGGACTGCGGATTAGCCAAAATCTTATCGGCAATTTCACCCAATTCAGACTTCATACCTTCGAGTAAAGATTTAGCCATTGTTGTACCGTGGTCAATGGAAATTCTCATACCCAAACCAAATTCGGCGTTGTCTTCAAACAGAGAGTTAGCCCAAGCCGGACCAAAGCCTTTTTCATCTTTACAATAAGGAGTTGTCGGCAAGTTACCGGAGTAAATTGAAGAACAACCGGTAGCATTGGCAATTACCATTCTGTCACCGAACAACTGTGTAAGTAATTTAATGTACGGAGTTTCACCGCAGCCGGCACAAGCGCCCGAATATTCAAACAACGGTTGAATAAGCTGAGTTGTCTTCGGCATATTCTTAACCACATCGGTACGTTTAACATATGGTAATGTTTCAAAGAACTTCCAATTAGCTTTTTCAGCTTCCAAATGATTTTCGATGTGATCCATATTAATGGCGTGAAGTTCGGCATTTTCTTTATTTTTAGCCGGACAAGCCGTTACGCATACACCGCAGCCGGTACAATCTTCCGGAGAAATTTGTAAGATGAATTTCTTACCGGCAAATTCTTTACCTTTGTAATCAGCACTCTTCAAAGTAGCCGGAGCATTTTTCAGTTCTTCGTCAGAAGCAACCTTCATACGAATTACGCCGTGCGGGCAAACAATAGAGCATTTACCGCATTGAATACAAGTATTCGGATCCCATACCGGAACTTCGGTAGCTATACAACGCTTTTCAAATTGCGTGGTAGCTGTCGGCCAAGTGCCGTCAACAACTTCTTGTAATTCCGAAGTTTTAATGCTGTCGCCTTTATCGGCAATCAACTTAGCGGTTAAACCCTGAACAAATTCCGGAGCTTCAGCCGGAACCGGAGCCAAACGATGGAATTTAGAAGTAACGTGATCAGGATATTTAACTTCAAACATATGTTCCAGAGAAGCATCAACCGCGGCATAATTCTTCTGAACAACCGCGTCGCCTTTTTTAGAATATGTCTTTTTAATAGCGGCTTTAATTTGTGCAATCGCTTCATCTTTCGGCAAAATATTGGAAATAGCAAAGAAACAGGTCTGCATAACCGTATTAATTCTTTGTCCCATACCGGTGGCACGGGCAACTTCAACCGCATTAATCGTGTAGAACTTCAAATGTTTGGCTAAAATTTGTTCTTGAACTTCTATCGGCAGTTGATCCCAAACTTCTTCAGCCTTGTACGGGGCATTCAATAAGAAAGTAGCACCGTCTTTAGCAATGTGAAGAATATCAACTTTCTTCATAAATTGGAATTGGTGACAAGCCACAAAATCTGCCTTATTAATCAAATAAGCGCTGCGAATAGGATTATCCGAAAAACGCAGGTGAGAAGTTGTCATTGAGCCGGATTTACGAGAATCGTAAACGAAGTAGCCCTGACCGTATTTACCGGCATCTTCAGCAATAATCTTAATAGAGTTTTTGTTAGCACCCACGGTACCGTCAGCACCCAAACCGAAGAATACGGCTCTGACCACATCATCAGGTTCAACGTCGAAAGAAGCGTCATAAGACAAAGATTTATGAGTCAAATCATCTTCGATACCAACCGTAAAACCGTTAATCGGTTTGGCAGATACGGCATTATCAAATACCGCCTTAGCCATAGCCGGAGTAAATTCTTTAGAAGACAAACCGTAACGACCGCCGTAAATTTTCGGTAAGTTTGCAATTTCACCATTGGCAAAAGCTTGTGACAAAGCGGTAACCACATCCAAATACAACGGTTCACCGAGAGAGCCGGCTTCTTTGGTTCTATCCAAAACAGAAACCGTTTTAGCTGTTTTCGGCAAAGCCTTTAAGAAAGAAGCGGTCGGGAACGGACGATACAAATGAACTTTCAAAACGCCGAGTTTAGCACCGTGAGCATTCAAATATTCAATAGCTTCTTCAACAGTTTCGGCGCCTGATCCCATAACCACAACTACGTTTTCGGCATCCTTAGCACCTACATAGTCAACTACGTTATATTGTCTGCCGGTAATCTTGGCAAATTTATTCATTTCTTCCTGAACAATTCCTTCTACTTTAGCATAGTAAGGATTGGCAGCTTCTCTGCCTTGGAAGAATACATCCGGATTCTGTGCAGTTCCGCGAACAACCGGAGCCTCCGGACGCAAAGCGTGCTGAGCATTGAATTTATAATTAACACCTTCAAGCATAGCTTTTAAATCATCATCGGAAAGTAATTTCACTTTTTTGATTTCGTGAGAAGTTCTGAAACCGTCAAAGAAATGCATAAACGGAACACGTGAACGAAGCGTAGCGGTCTGCGCAATTGCCGCCATATCTCCGGCTTCCTGCACCGAATTAGAGCAAAGCATAGCAAAACCGGTTTGACGGCATCCCATAACATCGGAATGATCACCGTAAATGGATAAAGCGTGATACGCAAGCGAGCGAGCCGCAACGTGCATAACAAACGGCATTAATTCACCGGCAATTTTATACATATTCGGAATCATCAACAACAAACCTTGCGAAGCGGTAAATGTTGTGGTCAATGCACCTGCTTGCAACGAACCGTGGCAAGCACCGGCAGCACCGGCTTCCGACTGCATTTCCTGAATATCCGGAGTAACACCCCAAATATTTTTCTGTTTGGCAGCAGACCACGCATCAGCCCACTCTCCCATCGGAGAAGACGGAGTAATCGGGTAGATAACGCAGACTTCATTTAAACGATGCGCAACCGAAGCGCAAGCCTCATTGGCATCCATCATTTTCATTTTAACATCTGACATTTATAAATATCCTTATAAGTTAATATCAAAAAAGTGAAAAACCCAACAAAATGCTGAATTTTCCGTACTCTAGCTAAAGTAAACATAAATGTTTATGGCGCCTCTTATAGCACACAATACGTAAAAATCAAGCAGTTTTAATCGGTTAGACGCAATTTTAATCAGATAAAATCACACATTTAAACAAAATCAGAATCACTACTTGACAAATTGTCAAATAAGGCATATACAGACAGATACAGTTCACATTATTATATAACCCAAATAATTAAAGCTTATGACGCAGATTATTTTAGAGAACGGCATTACGCTGTTAATGAATGGTGCACAGAATCGCAGTTTTGAGGTTTCTGTAGTTATCAAGACCGGTCACATCAACGAGCCCAAGCTCGGATTGGCGTCTCTTTACGAGAATGTGGTTATCAAGCAGTCACAGCGGGCCAAGCGGAACATTGTTTCCAGCTATGGCGGCGACATCACTGCTTTCACCACCGGCGGAAGTATCACCGCCCTGAAGAAGACTATGCTCGAGTTGTGGGATGCTTGCTGCAACCCTCATTTGACGGAACTTGAAGTTTCCGAGGCTGCGCAGGATATCTTGCAGCACACTATCGACCTTGCCAACGTTCCCGAGCGCCAGACCAAGATGGCCTACAAGCATACGGCTTTCGCGCAAGACGACGTGGTCTGGGACACAGCAGAGTACATCCGCCGCGTTTCCGGGCTGACCGTCGAAGATGTTCAGGACTACATCACTTCCAACTACGTTGGCAGTAACCTGATTATCAGCTATTGCGGTCCGGAAGACAGCTTCGACAAGTTAACCGACTTGTGCCGTCAGCTCTTCGGCAAGCTTCCCACCGGCAAGCGTACCCAGATTAAGAAGTTGCTGTATACCGGCGGCTTTGAGAAGATTACCGGAGACAACGACACTATGTTGCTCGCAGCATTCGGATGGGATATATCCAAGCTTTCCGATTTTGCCGAGACCAACGTCTTGATGTCCCTGCTCTCGGCTCGTCTGGAGCGGCAGCTCACACCTCTGGGCATCGGTTGCAACCTCAAGATTGCCGGCTACTATGGGTTCCGAACCTTGCGTATTCTGCTGACTACCAATCTTCCGCAGCCTTGCTCCGAGGAGCTTCTGGTTCGCAGCAAGAAGGATATGGTCACTGCCATTGATTTGGTATGCGGCAACATTCATCGCGTTACACACGATTGTGCCAGTGACCGCCGTATGGAGACCTCGCGCCAGCGGGCTATGACTCAGCGTCTGGCCATCTCCAACGAGAAGTTGTTCCGCACGGTGGAAACTGCTTGGCTGCATCTCAAACGCGGTGTTGTCTATGACAATGACCGCTGCATTGACAAGATTTGGCAGCTCGATGCCGTAAATGTCCGTAATATGGCGGTAAAGATTTTTGCCCAGAAGCTCACTCTCGTGACTTACGGCATTGAAGGAGTCGATTACGAAGATGTCATCGAGAAGATGAAATAATCTTCATTGACTTTCCCAAAGGAGTTTGTATAATGCAAACTCCTTTTTTATTTGATTTGAGAAAAAAATATGGACATTCTGATTGATACAGTAACAGATAACTTAAAACTCTTCCCGTTTTTGTTTATAACATATCTGTTTTTAGAATATCTGGAACATAAAACTTCGGATAAAACCGTAAATTTTATTCGCAAGGCAGGTTTCAGCGGTCCGTTTATCGGCGCTTTATGCGGAACTCTGCCGCAGTGCGGCTTCTCGGTGGCAGCGGCAAATTTTTATGCCGCAAGAGTAATAGGTTTAGGTACTTTAATTGCTGTTTTTCTATCAACTTCCGATGAAATGTTGCCGATTTTAATTTCCAACGCCGTGCAACCGCAAATCATATCGGCAATTTTAATATACAAAGCCGTTTGCGGAATAATTTTCGGATATGCCATAAATTTTATATGGAACAAACGGCGCAAAAAGGAAAATATAAATATTGAACAGCTGTGTCAAAATGAAAATTGCCACTGTGAATATGGTATTTTAAAATCGGCATTGCACCATTCGTTACACATTACATTGTTCATTTTTATCATTACGTTGATACTCAATTTTGCTATGGCATACTTGGACGTAGGGCAATTTACCGCATATCTGCAATTACCTCTTTGGGGAGAATTTTTCAGTGCTGTCATCGGACTTATTCCCAATTGTTCATCATCAGTAATCTTAACCCAATTGTTTTTAGACGGATATATTAATATCGGAACTTTAATAAGCGGTTCATTAGTCAGCAGCGGAGTCGGACTTTTAGTTTTGTTCCGTGTCAACCGCCTGTTAAAAGAAAATTTGATGATATTATGCATTATATGTATCTGCGGCATAATCGGCGGACTTTTCAGTCACCTTGTATTCTAATAAAAAAACCGACGTTACAGCCGGTTTTTTCATCAATTTAAATACTGCAATCAGTAAAAATAATAGCGGGCACCGATTGTAAATTCTTTGGAATTTTTGTATGTATTGTTATCGGAAATCGAATAGCGATACATAGCTCTGAATCCCCAATCCGGCGAAGGATTCAATTCACCGCCCACGCCTAACCGCAACGTATTTCCGTCATCTTTTTGAGTAGAGCCGTTATATTTTAGCTTTGTTGATATTCTGCCATATCCGACAGAACCTAAAATTGTCCCTTGCGATAAATTAACGGCATTAAGCAAAACATCAGCACCGAAGCCATACAAACGCCCGCGGGAAGTCACTCCGTTAACTGTTTCTTTTTCCTTTAGAGAACGCTCGGCGAATGCTTCAATAGCCCCTAAATCAACCAATTTAATACCGGCTGTTAAACTCCCTATATCATAATTGTCCGGATATCTGGCATTTACATTAGGCGTCATATTAACGTAATCAAAACCTGCATACGGCAGATACTCTCCGGCCTCAACCGAAGTAAAACTCATAACGGCAGCCGCCGTCAATAATAAAAACTTTTTCATTTCGACTCTCCTTCAATACTCTCACTATATTACCGAAAATATAACGTTTGGTTAATTATAAAACAAAAAAAACTCCGTAAGACATTGCTCACGGAGTTTTTTTGCTACAGATGTTCGGTAATAAAATCAATGACTTCACCGAAAGTGTAATCACCTAAATAATAACCGGTCAAATCAACGCCGAATTTCTGCTCAATTTCCTGAGTCAAATCCTGAATATCTATGGAATCGTAACCAATATTCCAAAATATTCTTTCTTCATCATTGACATCGGACAGTTTATTCTGCCTGTTAAGCTTTTGCAAAAGCTTGAGCAAGTCTTTTTTAACCTCTTGACGCAGATTGCGGTATACGACCTTATCACACAACTGCCCGACAGTCAGATTTTTAACAGTGCTTACTTCGATGTAACCGAGATTAAACTTCTGCTCCAAGACTTCAACCATTGCAATCATTTCCAAGCTTTCAAGCTCCAAATCCGAGATTACATCATCTTCAGATACTTGAAATTTATCGGTTTGTCTCTGTTCATCGCCAGCATCACACAGAATTTCATTAACTGTCGCTAACACTTCTGATCTGAGTTTTTGCTTATCCATACCTTAAAGTTAAATAATAAAATTAATTATCGAAAAAAGCAGCTCAAACCACCACGGGTTACGGGCTGCTTTCATAAGAGAATAAAAGAACAAAACGAACAGGGGGGTGCCTCCGACCTTAAGGCGGGAAAACGGCAAACCCTCTTCAAGATATACCGAAAAACACCCAAAGTCCGTTCATACACATATATGGAGGAAGAAACTTACTCAGCAACCATAACGGCTTGCTTGCGATGCTTCGTTCTCTTGGCAGCATCACGCTCGCGCTGATACTCCGTCTGATAATGCGATGATTTCTTGAACTGACCTTTTTCTTTTTTAGCGTTTTTCTGCGCTCTTTGAACTTTGTTAGCCATACTCTTTAATTTTAATTAAACAATAAATAATACAACTCTCATATACTTAAATTTATGTGAGAGATTTATACGACCGTATTACTTATTTGTCAATACACCTAAGAAAATTTTTTACTTATTATATTTTGCACGACGGTGCGTATAAGCTCTTTTAACGAGACAGATACGAAGCATATTTTTGACGACGTGTACGAAGTGGTACACAAGAAAAATTTGCACGACGGTGCGTATAAGCTCTTTTAACGAGACAGATACGAAGCATATTTTTGACGACGTGTACGAAGTGGTACACAAGAAAAATTTGCACGGCGGTGCGTATAAGCTCTTTTAACGAGACAGATACGAAGCATATTTTTGACGACGTGTACAAAGTGGTACACGAGGAGAAAATATGCAAGCAGATGTCCGTTAAAAGAGCTTATCTTTATTTGATGTATGGAAGAGCATTAACCAAATCCTCTTCGGTATTTATGTCAGCGGGAGCTTCTTCAATAAGTTTAATATGATCAAGAAGCATAGCACGGATTTCCATACCGTTTTCCAAAGCTCGAAGCTGTTCCAAAGCTTCACGTTTTTCAAGCACTCCGGTCGGAAGCGATACCATTTTTTGCAGAGAGGCAGCTTTGAACACATAAATGCCTATATGATAATACAAATCCTGATTAGGACATTTTTCCGGATTACGGGTATATGGGGCGGTAGCACGCGTAAAATACAAACAACGCCCTTCTTTTTCCCCCTCTTTCAATCCCATTATTATTTTAACCACATTCGGATTATTTTTATCTTCTTCCGATTTAATAAGCATTCCGCAGGTAGCAATATCACACCCTGTGCGCTGCACCATTTCTATTAAAGGCGTTGTTACTTTAGGATCTACATTAACATTATCACCTTGAAAATCTACCACGATATCATACTTGGAACCGTCAGGATCCAAAATTTTCAAAGCAGCGGCAATTCTGTCGGTACCGCTCGGCAAATTAGGATCGGTTAAAATAGCAGTTGCGCCGAATTTGTTACATTCATCGACAATTGACTGATCTCCGGCCGCAATAGCAATATCGGTATCAAGCGAATTTTTAACATTTTCATAAACCCGTTGCACCAACGTTTTACCGTTAATAACACGCAGCGGTTTATTCGGTAATCTGGTAGCGGCCAATCTGACCGGCATTAGTGTAATTACTCTGCTCATTTAGTAGTCCTTTCTTATTATGCCATATTGCGGATTTTTCATTTCCGCGGTTATTTCTTGTTTAATCATTGCCATAATTTTAGCTTTTTCTTGCGGCTCATATTTTGCGCTTGCCGAATTCCAAACTGTTCCCGGCCAATCGGGATCACCTTTTTTACGGCAAACTATATGTACGTGAAGTTGCGGCGTCATATTTCCTATCATCGCCACATTATCTTGATCGCACGGAAAGAGCTTAAACATCACTTTTTCTGCTAACGCTATTTCCCGCATAAGCTGAAAACGCTCTTCCATAGTAAGGTTGCTCATATTCTTGATATTTTCTTTCATCGGTACCAAAAAAACCCACGGATAATATTTGTTATCTTCAAACAAAACACGGCAAAGTTTCAAATCAATAACATAATCTTTTGCCGCCAATCCGGATACCAATTCAAAAGCCATTTTATTTTCCCCCCACGCTTTTTATTCGTATAATTCTGTTTACATCAATATTTTCATTTTTGCAAAGGCTTTCCACCGAATTGCCATTTAAAACTTCTTCATAAGTCACACCGGTTTCCACACATAATACAGGCGCAACGCCGGCTTTTACAGCACCTTTCACATCGGTACGCACTGTATCTCCAACCATACACGTACGGGATTTGTTTGTTTTTATTCCTTTCTCTTCCAGAATAGCAAAGGTATAATCATATATGTTTTTATGCGGTTTACCAAATTCCAAAACCTCGGCTCCGCGTTTTCTGAACATTTCGGCAATCATACCGTTTCTCACTACAAATACCGCCTCAGATTCGGGTATCAACGGATGTCCTTCTTTAGCCGTAAAATCCGGATTCGCATTTAACACCGGTTTATGCAATTCCACGGCTCTATCAACAATTTCCATAAAAGGCTCTGCGGTCAAGGTATCCCATATTCTTCCTTTGTTTTCACTATTTTTAACCAACCAATATTGCGATTGATACTGCGGATACTTTGCCACATCATTTTCGAACATAAACGGTACCCCGCAATAAACAAAATCGGCTTCTTCCAAATTATCGACCTGTCTATATTTACTTTGAGCGAAAGCCTTATCGTGCGGCAGACCGATAACATAATATTTGAGCGGATTCGCGCACGATTTAAAATAAATGTCACCTTTGAGCAAATGAGAGCGTAACAAATCGCCTGAAGTCATAATATAGTTATAATCGCGCTTCGGCAGCAAACCGCGTTTTACATAACTTTTGATAATATCATCCTGTAACATCGTAGTGTTGGAAATTATCACCACATTTTTACCGGAACGCACTAATTCAGCCATTGTTTCGCGGCTGTTTTCATAAAATCCGTTGCCTTCCCAAAACACTCCGTAAGCATCAAACAAAAATAAGTCAAACTTATCTGCCAGTTCCATAAGTCCGTCGTAAATCATCTTTCCTCCTTTATTTTCAACAAAGCAAGCCTTGCTTTATGCGGAATTTTCACATTTTTATATTGGGGATTTTGCTCTGCAAATTTTTTCCATTCCAAACGAGATGATTTTCGTTTGGAACACATTTCCGGCACAATCCAAACCTTACCGTATGCCGTAAAAATTTCTTTTCCGCCCAATGTCAGACCGCTGAACGGTAAAACATTAAGCGCTTTTATAGCCATCATTATACTATCGGCACGCGGAATATATTGTTTCTGACAAAGTTTTGCCAATACCCTGAATTTTATTTCCGAATGCCATTTCAGATAATCTGCATATAAAATACCAAAAACATCTGTTCCGTATTGTTTAATCTCTCGCCCGAACAATGCGTCCACATAACTTTCTATAAAATCATCAGCGCTTTGCAAATTGGTTGTGGCTTCATCGATACGTTCAAGCGTTATACCGGTATTTTCAGCAATCATCGGCAAAAATTTACGAATTTTATTGCGCAAATATTTTGTATTTTGATTAGATTCGTCCTCTATCCACTCAATATTTTTATTCCGCAGATAATCTTTTAAAACCTTCGGATTGGTTTTTAATAACGGACGTAATATTTTCAGATTTTCATAATTGCTGACTTCGCGCATAGAGCAAAGTCCGGACAAACCGCTTCCGCGCTGCAATCTCATAAAAAAAGTTTCCGCCTGATCTCTTAAGTGGTGAGCAACCAGCAATACTCCTACATTATGTTTATCACACCAATCTTTAATAAGGGAATATCGCGCTGAACGTGCAGCTTCTTCAATACCGGAATCCGGTTTTTCACCCTGCCAAATCAAAATATGGTGTTCTATATTAAATTTTTGCATAATTTGTGCGACATATTCGGCTTCTTTAGAAGCACTGGGTCGTAAACCGTGATTAACTGTCAGCGCAATAATTTTATAACCGTATAAAACCAACTGTTCTTGCGCCTGCAAAGCCAACGCCAAAGAGTCGGCGCCACCGGAAACAGCCACCGCCAAAACCTTATCTCTGATATGATGTTTAATCAAAAAATTTTGCAATTATTTACATCCGAGTTTTTGCGCTTCCGATTTAACTTTTTTGCTCAGTTCGGCATTGGCTTTCGGAAATTCTTCCGCAAAACTCATAAATACCACACAAGCACCTTTATTATTATGCTGATTTTCCAGAGTAACACCCAATTTATACAGACAATCGGCACCTTTGTTACCGTTTTTGTATTTTTCGTAGCCGTTTTTAAATGCCCATTTTGCTTTATTAAAATCACCTTGCTTAGTATACACTTCACCCAACCAATATTGAGAATTACTTGCCAAAGCGTGTGACGGAAACTGTTTTATGATATCCTCAAAACCCAATTCTGCTTCGTCATAAAGGGCATTGTTATATGCCTGCATAGCGTTGGCATACATATCTTCCGGCTTATTACCGTTAATCACTCCGGAACCGACAGAAGATGCCGCACTTTCATTAGTTTCAGATACCGAAGGCAGAGCGCTCGGAACTTCAATACCTGATTTACGACTTTCCAGAACTTTCAGGCGAACATCGGTTTTTTGATTAAACTTATCCAAATTATCATTATATTGCTTTATTTTCTTTTCAAGTTCATCCATACGCTCGCTGATTCTATGTAAGGTCGCACCATACTCATCAATTTTATCACGCATTTGTGCATTACCGGAATTTTCTGTACCGGCTGGTCTTTCATCAATACTGTACAATTTTTGATGAAGCTGCTGCACCTCTTTACGAAGTTCATCAATATCCTGTTGCCAATCCGCGGCACAAAGCGGATATACCGTAAACAGCACTCCCATAAACAAACCGCTCAACCATATTTTATTCATAACTTTCCCCCTTTAATCATCAAACTGCGTATAATTATAATCGTATTCCTCAATCGGCGCCAAGTCGCCGCCCTGAATTTCATCTCCGACCACGGTTCTGGCGGCTTCATTTGCCACCGGAGCATCAAAAATTGTCGGAATATTCGGAACCGGCGCACTTAATTCTGCCGGAATTTGTTTACCTTCAAGCATTTTAATTCTGATTTCTATATCCCTATTAATCTTATCAAAATTCACCGCACCTTCATCTATTTGATGACTTAAATCGTCCAATCGGATGTTCAATTCTCTGATAGACTCACCGCGTTTACCGGATTGTACCTGCAAATCGTTTGTTTCAGCGGAGATACCGGAATCAAATTTTGTTTTCACCCGTCTCTTCAACACATCAACATCTTCGCGTAAATCAGCCACATTCTGCTGCCAATCGGCGGCTTGTATCCTCCCGATTATGCAGCAAACAAGCACCACGCTCAATATCGCAATTCTCATTTTATCCTCACTAATTTCCACATTGCTATATCTATAAAATATTTTTCCGCTAAAAACAAGTGCAAACAAAAAAGACGCAACCTTATAAGCTGCGTCTTTTTAATTACCTTATACCGTAATATTATTCAGCTGAGCTGACAACTGTAACGGCACGACGGTTTTGAGCCCACGCTGCTTCGTTGCTTCCGAGAACAGCAGGTCTTTCTTTACCGTAAGAAATTGTAGAAATTCTGTTTTCTGCGATACCTTGAGATACCAAGTATTGTTTAACAGCATTGGCACGGCGTTCACCTAAAGCCAAGTTGTATTCACGTGTACCGCGTTCATCGCAATAACCTTGAACGATAACGTTTACATCATCGTGGCTCTTCAACCAAGCAACTTGAGTATCCAAAGCAGCAACAGCTTCTGCAGACAAAGCAGAACTATCAAATGCGAAGAATACGGTATCGGTTGAATTTTCAGCAAAGTCACGAGCTAATCTGGATTCGCAGTCAATACCGCTGAACAGACCGCCATCTGCTCCGAAAAGAGAGCAGCCGGACAAAGCTACCAAAGCTACGAATAAACTTAAAAGTTTTTTCATTTTATTTTCTCCATATGGTTTTTTTTACATTTTTATTATTTGTATCAACTAATACACTGTTAACTTAAGTAATATTAGTAAATTTTTCAATAACAAAAATAAAAAAAATAGCAATAAAGTTAAAATCTGTGCATTATTTTTATAAATTTTAGTTCTATACGGTAAAACAAACGGTTATTTTTTTACCTTATATGCGGCATCTACTATACTTTTTTGTTTTTCCAAATCAAAATCAGCGCGAACATTGAGCTGCGGAGCCACTGCCGATATAATATTTTTGGAAATCGGCACCGCATTCCATCCCGCTGTGGTATAACCGTAAGTTTCTTTGCTTGCTTTCGGATCATCCATCACCACAATCAAAGCATATTTAGGATCTTTTTCCGGAAATGCCGAAATAAAGGTTGATATACTTTTTTTATGATTATAGCGTCCGTTTTCCAGTTTATCAGCGGTTCCGGTCTTTCCGATTACCTGATAACCATCTACATTTGCGCGCTTACCGGTTCCGCGTACCACTACCGCACGCAAAAGTGAACGCATCGACTCGGAAGTTTGTTCGGACACAACTCTCTTTGATTTATGTTTTGAATCTTCCAATAATGTCGGTTGACGGTACAGTCCTCCGTTTACAACTGCCGAAAATGCCGAAATTATATGTAAAGGTGTAGAGGAAATGCCGTACCCGTAGCTGATGGTAACCATTGAAACCTCTCCCCAGCGTTTTTCACTTAAAAATTGCGGTTTGGCTATTTCCGGCAATTCAAATTCTTCCAATGCTTTATCCATATTTATACTTTGCAAAAATTTGCGCTGAAACTTTTTGCCTACCAAAGAAATTTCCAAAGAAGAACCGATATTAGAAGATTCCACTAAAATGTCTTCCGGTGTCAAACGCCCGTGCGAACCGTGAGGATCGGTAACCCGCAAGCGCCCGTAATGCACGGGATGCGATGTATCAAACCTGTCGGTAACTTTTACCTTTCCGCTTTCCAAACTCAAAGCCGTATTAAATACTTTAAATACCGAACCCGCTTCATAAATACCTTTAGTGGCAAAATTAAACATCGGTCTTTCGGCTACTTTAATATTTTCGTTAGGATCATAATCCGGAACCGATATTAATGCCACCACTTGTCCGTTTTTAACATTCATCAAAATAGCGGCGGCTCCTTCGGCGTTAAATTGCTTTACACCGGCAATAAGCTCATCTCTTATTTTATTCTGAATCCCCAAATCAACCGTCAGATGCAAAGGCTTTGTCGAAGTAGTAAGACGCTCATTCATATATTTTTCCAATCCGGATATGCCTTCATTATCCACATTGGTTTTACCCAAAACGTGAGCAAACAGATTTTTGTGCGGATATATACGAGTTTCACAATTTTCAAACTCCAACCCCGGAATACCCAAATTATTAACCTGCATTTGCTGTGCCGGCGAAAGATTGCGTTTTAAATAAACAAAAGCTCCGCGGCGGCTTAACTTACTTTCAAACACTTCATACGGAACATCAGGAAACACATAATTCAGTTTTTCGGCAACATCTTGCGGATTTTTCACCTTTTTGGTATTGGCATACAAGTTAACCGTAGGCAAGGATGTTGCTATAATTTCGCCGTTACGATCCAATATATCTGCTCTTTTTACCGGATTTTTAAAACGGAAAACATCAGCATCCGCCGATTCGGAAATTGCCGTATCTATATTGATACCGTTACCCAAACAAACATAACTGACTCTGACACCCAATATCAAATACGCAAGCACAAAACATACCAAGGCCACAATCGTGCGGCTGCGGCAAGTCATTACATTATCGCTTTCTGTGGTATAACTTTTTGAAGAGATAGTACCGCGAGCAATCTTAATCTCCTGCCCCGGCAGATAGAAATTTTCATTGTTACGCTTGGAAAAATTAACGTTAAAACCCATCTTAATTCTTCTTAACTTCTGCTTTTACAAGTGTTGTCAATCCTTTTTTATCCGAGCGCATCAAAACAGGCGCGCTCTCATCTTCGTAGTTGAAGTGTAACGCAGAATAGTTAATAATTTGTTCAGGTTTTGCATTTTCTAAAGATAATTGTTCGTAGGCAAGTTTACGCAATCTGTCCGGTGTATTAAAATGACTCCATTCAGCTTTCAGAACGTGAATTTGGGCTATATCACTCTGAATATTTGAGTTGATTGTTGCCAGCTTACGTTCCAACACCTGCACTCTGTTTTTGAGTACCGATGAACCTAAAGCCACCATAAGAGTAAGTGTAAACCATAAACCAAACATCGTCATTTTAAACTTACCCATCTTCAGTTATCTCCTCACCGCATATCTCAATTTAGCTGATCTGGCCCGCGGGTTATTATGGCACTCGTCAGCTGTCGGCACAATTGCCTTGGATACCTCGCAAAATAAGCTGTTATCCTCTACCAACTCCGGCGCATACTTAGAAATTCTTACCTTTTTGCCGCCGTTTTCTTTCATAAAATTCTTAACGATACGATCTTCCAACGAATGAAAATCTACCACCACCAACCTGCCGTCTTTGAGCAAACCGTTTGCCGCACCTTTCAAGCCTCTTTCCAACTCACCCAATTCATCATTTACGGCGATTCGCAAAGCCTGAAACGTACGCGTTGCCGGATCTGTTTCGCCGTATTTGCGATGCAATACGGTGTAAATAATATCGGCCAGCTCGGTTGTAGTTTCGATTCTTTTCTTACGGCGATATTCAACAATCTTTTGCGCTATCTGGCGTGATTTACGCTCTTCACCGTAATTAAAAATCATATCTGCCAACTCTTTTTCCGCCAGCGAATTAACAATATCCTTGGCACTCATTCCTTCACAAGACATCCGCATATCCAAATCAGCCTCTTTAGCAAAAGAAAAACCTCTGTTTGCTTCATCAAGCTGCATTGAAGAAACGCCTATATCAAACACCGCTCCATTTATTTTTTCAGGTACCAAATCGGCAAAATCACCGAATTTACCGGCTCTGAATTCAAAACGGTCACCATACATATTTTTTAATTCATTGGCTCTGATAACCACATTCGGATCTCTATCCAACGCAATTACCTTGCAAGGAGCCTTATCTAAAATAGCAGCACTGTACCCGCCGTTGCCGAAAGTCGCATCAACATAAATCTCACCATTTTGCGGATTTAGGTATTGCAAAACCTCTTTTAACATAACAGGTATGTGTTTTACTTTTACAGATGCCATTACTTTTCATCCTTGTTTACCTTCAAAACCGGACGATTTTTCATAACCTCGGCTCTGATACGAGCCTCTTCCTTAGCCCAATTTTGCGGATTCCAAATCTGAAACTTCCGTCCCTTACCGACAAACACTGCCGTATCGCTTATACCGGCGTGTTTTAAGAGTTTTTCACTCAACATAATCCGTCCGGTGCTGTCAAACGTAAAACGTCTGGCATCTCCAAAAATCAGATTCGTCAAATTATCCTGAGTTTCCGAAAAAAAGTCGGTAGCATCTTCAATAACATTTGCCAATTTATCCAATGTCTCTTCCAAACACCCTTCAATACAAGGTGCAGAAAGGCTCCTGTAACACACAATTTCCGTTGATAATTCTTTAACTATTGCTCGGTAATCTGCCGGCAGGGAAACGCGACCTTTCGCGTCTACCTTATTGATGACCGTATCCATAAAAAGGAAAACTTTTCTCATCGCTGCACCTTTTGATAATTACCTCATATCAAATGGTATAACATGGTAAATTATGGGATTCAATGGGAATTTTTAGTAAAATTTTAACTGTTCTTGGTTTGTTCTTTTTCTTATTGAATTTACATAAAAAAAATGTGTAATATCAAATCGTTATCACACATTATGTTTTTCATAAAAAATTCATATTTTTTTTAAATATTGTTAATAATCGCATTTAAATAACAAAAAAGACCTTCCGAATCGGAAAAGCCTTTTTTTCATTATCTTACGATATTATTACATACCGTTTCCGCTGTTTTGGTTCGGATTACCGTTGAACCAACAAGCACCTTCCAATTTTCTGGTAGTACCTTTTACCTCAAGGTTACCGCCGACTTTTTTGATTCTCTGAGCATCAGCATCAGTCAAATCACCGTCGTGTACACCTGAAGTACCACGGCCGACAACAGCTTTAGTCGTACTGTAAACAGCTTGAGCATTACCATCAGTGCTTTCCAAATTTCTGACTTGAACCGAGCGAACATTTGCATCAACAGGCTGCGTATTGGTAACCGTGGTAACAACTGCATCTTCGCGCTGAAGTTCAGTTGTTTGCGTAGATGTAATATCAGGGTCTTTTGTAAATACCTTCTTAACCGCATTTACACCTTTTCTCCAAATGCTTACGCCGTTGTTGCAACCTTGTTCGCCAATCATAACGTTATTGGTCATACCACGGTTGAAAGCTTCGCCGATACCGCGACCGGATTTCAAATCGATACGGCTTAATTCACTTTGAATATCTTGAGCCGAAATATCTACCTTTTTACCGCAACGAATGAGTAAGAACAATTTCTTCATATTGCTGTTGTGGTCAACCAACTTACCGTTTATATATTCGTTATTGTACATCGGTAAACCGTCTTTATCTATTCTCGATATAACTGTTTTAACCATTTTGCCGTTGAACTCAACTTTCGGACCATCCATAACCTTTTCGGTTTGTTCAACCAACTTAACATACGAAACAAATACCTGTTCATCGGTCATATTACCGAAAATTTCCGGATTAGCGGCACGAGCATTGGCAATGTTCTGGTACATATCCTGAATGGTAACTTTGGCATCAGACACATTCAATAATTCCGTAGCAGAATCACCATATTTTGCAATTTGTTCCGCATTCCATTTATCAAATCCGGCATTGGTTCTGGCTAAAATTCCGGTAACCTTACCTGCTCTCATATTACCGTGAGAATCCAAGCCTCCGTGAACATCAGCCCAAGTATCTTGACCTACACCGCTCTCAGCCGTCCATTCGGTCGGCACTTTAGCAACAACCGGAGCTGCAGGTTGAACATCCTCAGCAGCTTTCTTAACTACCTTGGTCGTTTTCTTGGCAACTCCTTGAGCAGTTTCCTGCGCCTGATCCGCAGTATCGCCTTTTACATTACCCTTAGGAGCTTCAACATCAACTTGTGAATCCAGAAAACTAAGGATTGACCAAGTCGAAGCCAACGTTGCCATAGTAGCGCCTATACCTAAACCCCATTTAGCACTATTATGAGCAGCCTGATTTTCAGCATTGTTTTCCAGTTTCAAATCTTTCTTAGTATCTCTATAATTCATATACTGACTTGTAACCGCAGCAAACGAGCGGGTAATGGTACCGCCTACCTTAGCAGCCAAAACACTTACACCGGTAACCAAACCTGTACCCAGCGCCCCCAAACCGCCGGCAACAACTATACCTGCAGCCACGCCGGTTTTAGCGCGATTCTTATAGCGTTTCAATTCTTTCTCATCAGATTTAATATCTTTCCAAGCCCTGCGCAAACCATTAAACTTCAAGCCTAATTTATAATCATCATAGTTGCGCCCTTCTCGTTTTGCTTGGCGAATCATCTTTTTGCGTTTTTCCACAATCGGCCAAACCAAAGAACCGATAGCGGTGTAAGCAGCATAAGCAGCCACAGCCGCATATCCTGCACCGGCGGTAGACAAGCCTAATCCGGCAGCCAAAGCCAACGAACCAGCGCCACTGAAAGCATACATCATACCTCCGGTAGCTGCTGTATCCACGACCAAACGAGCACGGTTATTAGCAACGTATTCTTTTGCACCTGTCCAAGCTTTACCCCAGAAAGATTTCATCTTTTCACCGAAATTCTTGTGATTTTCTTTCAAATCACTGACTACTTTCGGAGAATATTGTTTCTTTTCAACATAGCCGATAAAGTTTTCCATTGTTTCGGATTCGTGCAAAGCAGCACCGATAACTGCGTCACTCCTAACTTCAGCCTTTTCTTCATTTTTATCGGATAAATATTTATCTAATGCCTGAATAGACATTTTAGCATCGGTTTTTGCCAATTCTTCAGCGGCAATTTCACCGTCAATTTCTCTGTTTAATGTCGGCGTAATACCTACAACGCCTAACGATGTTCTGGCAATCGAGTCGGACAAATCGGCACGCAACAATTTTAATCTGTCGGCTTCTTTCAACTTCATAAAGCTGAAATCAAAAGAACGCTCTCTCAAGACTTCGCTCTTGGCAATTTCCCAAATGGTACCTTCGGATTTTGCACGAACTTCTTTACTTTCATTTCCTTTATCATCAACGAATTTAATTCTATCTAAAACATCGGCATTATGTTTGCGCCAAGCCGGTACTTTGTTGTCATCTTTCTCATTAACAACTTCAAATTGCTCTTTAAACGCAGTTCTTATCCAAGCCATATTTTTTTCTACGGCTTCACTGTTCTCCGGCGGAATGCTCATATTGTTGATTTTTTCAACAGCATCCTCAGTAAAAACTATTGTATTACTCATTTGAAAACTCCTTTAAGTGCATACTTTCTCATTATTTCTGGAGCGACTATACAACATTTTTTACCCTTTTGCAATACTTTTTTGTCAAAAAAATACATTTTTTTTATTTTTTATTAACAAAATAGCTTAAAATACCCAGAAAATAAATCATTTTGACAAATTGGCAAAAAAATTGTCAAACTCACAGAAAACAAAAAAACTTGCTTTAATGTTTTCTCCATATTATAAAAGGTAAATTTTCCAAAAAGGAATTGCAAAATGAAAGTTGATTTATTTGATTTTGACCTAGACCGTAATTTGATTGCAAAAAAGCCTGCTTCTCCGCGTGACAGTTCGCGTTTGCTTGATTTATCGGAAGAAGACAACATATATGACAGACACTTTTACGATTTGCCTAAAATCTTGCGGGCAGGCGATATTATGGTTTTCAATGACACCAAAGTCATTCCGGCTCGCCTGTACGGAAAACGCGGCGAAGCATTGGTCGAAGTCACCTTATATCATCCCGATGACGGTTTAAGTTGGTGGTCTTTTATTAAAAATGCCAAAAGATTACATATCGGTGACACGATTCGTTTTTATACCGCCGAAATAAGCGCCGAAGAATCTGATTTCTGCGCCGAAGTATTGCAAAAAGATGATGAGGACGGAGTTTTTATTCGCTTTAACTGCTCCGCCGATTCGCTCGGAACTTTTTTGGAAAAATACGGCTCTATGCCGTTGCCTCCATACATTAAAAGGGACAAGCCTCTGAAAGGTTTATGGAATCCGTATAACGATAAAGAAGATTATCAAACCGTATATGCCAAACATAACGGTGCCGTTGCTGCTCCGACCGCCGGTCTGCATTTTACGGACAGACTCCTTAAAGAAATAGACGATATGGATGTTAAACGGGTATTTCTTACCCTGCACGTCGGAGCCGGCACTTTTCTTCCGGTAAAAACCGACGATACCGAAAATCATAAAATGCACGCCGAATACGGCATAATTTCCGCACAAACTGCCGATATTATTAATCAGGCAAAAAAAGAAGGACGCCGTATTATTGCTGTGGGTACAACCTCGGTTCGCCTTTTGGAAAGCGCCGCTGATGACAAAGGCGTGTTGCATCCTTTCTGCGGAGAAACAAATATTTTCATTACCCCCGGTTACAAGTTTAAAATTATTGATATGATTATCACTAATTTTCACCTGCCGAAATCAACTTTATTTATGCTTATCTGCGCCATCGGCGGAACAGAACGAATGAAATCTGCATACAAACACGCCATTGAGCAAAAATATCGCTTTTATTCGTATGGCGACAGCTCTATTTTGAAATGTATAAATAAAATTTAAACTCTTTTGGATTAGCATTACCTCCTGAAAGGAGATAACCGTGATATCCGGAAGTGCCGAAAATTTGAAATACATTTTTTCAACGATAAAAAGCTCATTTTTACCGGCCTTTATTTTGCTTTCGGTTTTACTCGTTTTCTACGCGGGAAATCCTTACACTCAAGCAGCTCCTTTATTGTTGCATTATCTGTTTTTATTCGTATCGGCATCAACCATAGGTTTACTCTATATCGCCAATCAATCGAAACCCTTGTTCAGTTTAGGTGTCGGACTCGTATGCTATATAATCATAAACCGCCTTAAAGCCGAATACGGAGAAGCATTCATATCCTGCCCCGAATTTCAATGTCTGTGTTTTTTACTGCCTGTTAATTTTGCTCTGCTATATTTTCTGCCGCAATCAAAATTAAATGCCGCACGTAATATTTACCTTTTGTTTATTTTACTGCTGCAAGCAGTCATCGCTCAACATTTCTGCGATTTGATAAAATCTATTCCTCATATTGACATAACCGTTGAAGCGATTCCTCTGTGGTCTTGTGTTATATGGGTAACAATGCTTGCTCCGCTTGCTATCTCCGTGAGCTTCAAAAATACTATCATCAACACCGGACAGTTTTATGCCGATACCAGTTTGTTTATGGGTATTATCTATGCCGGCAATCAATCGGGATTAACGACGTTTTTTTTAGGATTTTCACTGATTTTGCTTTGCGTCACCGTTTTGGATTTATACCGCCGTTATCATTACGACTATCTTGAACACGTCGGCAGCAAAACCTCATATTTGGCAAATGCCAACTCCAAATTTCCGTTTAAATACACCATTGCTTTATTCAGTATAGACAACCGTGACAAGTTGCAGCAAATTAACGGAAAAGAAAAAATTAAAAACTTGGAGCAATTAGTAGTAAACAGCATTATTGAAATGCCGTACAAACTCACTCTTTACCGTCACAACGATGCCGAGCTTATTATGGTATTCAAAAATGAAGACGCTCGTCACGCCAAAGAATATGCCGACAACATCAGACATAATATTGCCGCTTCGGAATTTATATTAACCGGCAATAAAAATATCAAAATAACCATTTCCGTATGTGTATCGGAAAAAACTCGTAAAGACCGTAATGCAACCGAAGTAGTCGAACGCGCCCACAACGCTTTGCAAAAAAGCTACCGTTATAATTGCAATGTAACCACGGTTGCTTAATTTTCTTTGTTTTTTACGGGAATAAACCAACGTAACAACAGACACAAACCGATAACCGTAATCGGCAATGACAGCCATTGCCCCATTGTAAATCCGCCCCATAAAAAGCCGAGTTGCGCATCAGGCTCTCTGAATTGCTCTACTACTGACCTGAAAGTTGCATACCCCAGCAAGAATGCCGCCGAAATAACACCGTTATGCTCCCGACACCATTTACTGCGCCATAACAAATTAAGGATAACAAATAAGCCTATACCTTCCAAACACGCTTCATAAAGCTGTGACGGATGGCGCGGTAAGTATCCGCCGCGCGGGAAACGAACCGCCCAAGCCACATCGGTCACTCTTCCCCATAGTTCATCATTGATAAAATTAGCCAGACGTCCCAAGAAAATACCAATCGGAACCACCGGTGCCACCAAATCGGTCAATTTTAAGAACGGATACTTTATTAAATAAGAACTGATAAACAGTGCTATAATAACTCCGAAAATTCCGCCGTGAAAAGACATTCCGCCGTGCCAAACTTCGAGAATTTCCAGCGGATTCTTCCAATATTGTCCTGAGCCGTAAAATAACACATATCCGATTCGCCCGCCCAAGATTATTCCTAACGTCACGGCAAACGCCACATCTTCACAATTTTTCTTCGTCAATCCCAAATCATACTTTTTGACTCTGCTTGCCGCTAACCACCAACCGAGTATAATTCCGACCAGATAAGCCATAGAATACCATCTTATGGCAACGGGTCCGATTGAAAAAATTATCGGAGATATTTCAGGATATGCTAAACCAATCATCTTCGCCCCTTTACTATTTATTGCTTAAAAGTATATTAACAAAAAACAGATAATCCACATCTAAAAAAATATTATAAACATCTTTGTTTTTAATTGTTTGAAATATCATCATTTATTTTTTTGCATCCGGAAAAATATTTTTTATTTTTTCAAAAAAGTGGAAAACTTATTACTTAAAATTGTTTTTTTGCTCCGCTGTGTCATTCTTAACACGAATCCGTTTTTTAGGAAGGTCCGATGTTCGCAGAAAAACTGTCCGCATATAATCCGATTGATGACATTGAGTGCTTGTTTGCTCATCGTCAGCATTCCACCGAGCGCCGCAACCGAAATGAAGTGGTTGTCGAAATATCCGGTCGTTGGGATAATATGTTGTTATTTTTTGCGTGGGAAGAAAAGTTACGCTGTCTGCATATATCCTGTTTGCTTAATTTGGAACACGAAAACACCAATCTTCCGAGTATATTTGAACTTTTGGCACTGCTCAACGAAGATTTATGGATGGGATACTTTTCTTATTGGGAAGAAACCGGAATGCCTATATTCAAGCATTCATTGTTTATTGCCGAAAACGAATATGATTTAACCGAAAAACTTTCGCAGCTTTTAAACATTGCTATCACCGAATGCGAAAGGGCATACCCTATTTTTCACGCTGTTTTAAAACAAAACATAAGTCCGCGCCGCGCTTTGTTACCGGTTACTCTGATGTAATTTTGCGCCAGATGAACCTGATATCCGCCAACTCAGCTCCGCTGTTTTTATCTAAAATCGTATGAAAGCTTTCATTACCATTTTGCTTGGTGCATACTTCTATTCTTTCTCCGAGCAATGCTTCTTTTTTAAAGCATATTTCTATTTCCGACGGTATGTATTTCATTCTGTAGTCCGGTGCCAGACCTTCGCTCGCCCATAAAGGATACACCGCGTTATTAACGTGATTGTTAATATCTATATCATCATAGCGGACCAAAATATCCTTAATGCTGTCCGGATTTTCGACCGCAGGCAACTTATGAAAATCATCGTCCATAACTTTTTCATTTAAGAAATCGTATTCCGGAAAATACTTATTCAGCATAACCGGACGTCTGCGCTCAAAGTCTATCAAAACCCATTGACTGATAGCGCTGATGATAACATTATTTTTTTCATCTTTTACCGAGAAATTGCGCACGGCACCCCATAGTTTACCTTCTGCCGGCCAAGTTTCTATTACAATATGTTCGTTAATTTTCGGCATTCTTGCTATTTTTATCAAATAGTTGGAGCCAACCCATACAACTCCTTTATCACGACATTTTTTAAAACCGAATCCCAAAGCTTCGGCCGATTCTACTGCCGCTTCCTGTAAGAAATTCATCAAACTTACAATACGCAAAAAGCTATGACAATCAACCTCATAGCTTTTTATATGATATTGTTTTTGGTATTTGAATACTCTGACAACCATTATTAAAATAATTCACTTTCTTCGGACAAACCTATATTTTTATATATCTCAAAACGCTTTTCCAAACGCTTTGCATAAACATTCCCTTCTTTAACATTTGCCGAATGATATCTCTTGGCGGCTTTCTGCCAATCATTACCGTAGCGCGAATAAAGAGAACGCAAAAACTTTGCACTGTATTGAACGTTGTTTTCAGGATTCAAAGCCTCTTCAACCGAAGAAAAAGCATCACCGTGATATCTCAAATTAATCTGCATACAACCGACGTCTATACTGTTGTAGCCTTGTTTTTGGAATTTTTTTACAGCCTCAATAGCTTCTTCTTTGCTTTCAAAATAGTAACCTTTTCCGTTTACGTTAATCGTCCACGGCCAAGCTACGTAAGTATTATGTAAATCGCTCCACTTACCGCTTTCAACTGCCGAAATTGTTTGCAATAAATCATAACTGACGCCATACTTTGCACCGGCGTGTTCTGCCGCCGCCAAACAAAGAGAGCTGTCCAGATAATATCCGTTAAGTGCTGCCACATTTCTATCTTCATGGGCATAAATCGCGCTGCTGAATAATGCAAGCGCACTGACTAAAAAAAGTCCTAATCTATTAAACACGATGACGTGCAACCTCTGCAAGCTGTTTGAAAGATAACCGTCATCCCATCTTTTAAGAATTTCCGAGCAGTTTGGCGATTAAACGCAATCAGACAAACAGTATTAACTCAACTTAACACTTTGTTAAAAAGACTTAACAAAAGGTTAAAACAAGAGTCATATAACACGGCTTTTCTTAAAAATCCAGCAAAAAATTAAAAAATTATTAATTTTATTTCATTTTTGCGAGCTAAATAATTGATTTTTTTATATTTTTATCTTAAATTTCACCTTATTCCGCGCCATCATTTCTTATATTTCAGTTTTATGACTTGATATTTTTTAAAGAGTATATATAATATGGTTCGTCAAGTAATTGACTATGACACCAGAGGCCTTATGAAATAGATACTTCGGACCCGAGGGCAGTACTCGGCACCTCCACCATTTACGGGGGTGAAACAGGATTGACGGTGTATAGTAAAGATATGCGCTGTGTCCGGTGAGACACCACCGTTATCGGTTCAAAATAAATGAATGCAAATGATAATTTTGCACCAGTTGCTATAGCTGCTTAATGCGAAAGCAACAAATTCAAATTCTTTAGGCTTTGGTTAGTTTAAAGTGGGGAATGAGCCGCCCAGCAACAGAACGGCTCTTTCTTTGATTTGGAATATGGAAATGGTTGATTTTGTTGATGAAATAAATTATGACAGATTAGTCGAAAAATCCTTGCGCAACGTAGTATATTATGCGTTAAAAATTGTCGAAGAACAAGGATTACCGGGAGAAAATCACTTTTATATAACATTTAAAACGAATTTTCGGGGAACTACCGTTTCTAAAAATCTTAAAATACAATATCCCGAAACAATGACCATTGTATTGCAAAATCAATTTGAAAATTTAGTGGTTCGCCATAACAGTTTTTCGGTTGATTTAAGCTTCGGCGGTGTTTTGCAAACCATAACCATACCATACGACGCCATAACCTATTTTGCCGATCCGTATGCCAAGTTCGGTTTAAGTTTCGAACAAGAAATTTATGAAGACTCCGAAAATCAGGCGCCTCAATCAGTTGTCTCCGGCAATGCTGATGTTGTTTCAATTGACAGCTATCGCAAAAAATAATGATTAAAATATCCGTCCTAATCGCCGGAAGGCACGCAACAAGTATAAGTTTGGAAGAAGACTTCTACCAAGAGCTTGTTGACATTGCTAAAGAAAAAAAATTAAGCCGCAACGAGTTAGTTACTATAATTGACCGCGAGCGTACGGTTGATAATTTGTCCTCGGCAATCCGTTCTTACATTTTGCAGTATTATAAAGATAAAATCGGCAACAACTAATTTTTCCAAAAAGACTTTGATAAAACTACTATTACGGTAATGACTTCCAAACGCCCCAGCAACATTGCAAAACACAAAATAGCCTTAATTTCACTGCTGAAAAACGCATAATTACCGCTCGGTCCTATGGCTTCAACCGCCCCGACGCCTACGTTAGTGATACACGCCGTCACCGCAGCAACCGAAGTGCGAAAATCAATTCCGCAGACACTCAGTAAAATAGTCAATAATGATAAACTTATCAAAAACGAAAATACGTATACAAATACAGACATAGTCACTTTTTCCGGCATATTAATCTGCCCTATTTTTAATGGTATCACTCGGTTCGGTTCTATTGCCGATAAGAAATATTTGCGCAAAAATGCTTTAATAACCTGCCAGCGGAATATTTTTATTGAACCGCTGGTAGAACCTGTACAGCCGCCGGTCAGAGACAGTAATAAGATTACGGCGGTAATCCAAATTCCCCATTGCGTATAATCGCTTGCCGTCAATCCGGTTGTAGTAACAATTGCTGTTACCGTAAAAAAGCTCTGACGTAAAGATGACAACAAAGAAAAATCCGAAACATAATACAGATATCCGCTCATCAGCAATGAAAAAATCAGCGTAATTTTCAAAAATATTCTTACCTGCCCGTTTTTATCGGGATTTCTGCGCCTTGCCAACAAAATATAAAAAGTCATAGGCACGGCTCCCGCTAACATAAACAACATTATTAACATCTCAATCGCAGCACTGTGAAAAGCGCCCACTGACTCGTTTTTAGTAGAAAATCCGCCGGTACCGATTGCAGACATTGCGTGGTTCACGGCATCAAACCACCCCATTCCGCACATAAACAATGCACAACTCGCCACAATCGTCAACAATAAATAAACCACCAATATGCGCTTTGCAATATAACTGAATTTTGGCATAAACTTATCATTGGAATCCGAATTTTCGTGCTGAAACATCTGCATACCGCCGATTCCCAAAAAAGGTAAGAGTGCAACCGCAAAAATAACTATTCCCAAACCGCCTATATAATTCAGAAGCGAACGCCAAAGTAAAATTGAAGGCGGCAAGGCTTCAACATCGGTCATAATCGTAGCCCCCGTTCCGGTAATTCCGGAAGTTGCTTCAAAAATTGCATCGGTAATATTTTCCGTACTGTGGTGCAAAACAAAAGGAACCGAAGCAAACATACAAACTAGCACCCAACTTACGGCAGTAACCAAATATCCCTGTTTTAAGGTTATTTTTTCTATTTTAGTATAATTGGATAAAAACAATGAAAAGCCGAAAAATATGGTTATCATTGCAGCACTGATAAAAGACGACCAATCTTCACCGGTGACGGACATATCAAAACCGGCGGGAATCAGCATAATTAACCCCAAAATACCCAGAATATATCCGCTAATCATAAAAACAGGTTGCCACATTACCTTGCCTGCTTCAATGCTATGTTTTTGGCTAAATTATGCTCGGTAAGCAATCTGTTTATGAAAACTCCGTTTACAAAACATAACGCCGTTGCCGATTGTGTTTTCTTTGAATAGGCCACTACTGCGCAACCGACTTTTTTACCTTGAGTAATATTCTTCAAATATTGGACGGCAGCATCTACATCGTGACGGCGCGGATGGCTGTAAATCCCATATAAAAATACAAATTCACCGTCCACATACATACTGTTCGGACCGATTACTCTGGCATCTCCTTCCAAAATTTCCGGATTTTCCATATACGATAAATCTTCGCTTCTGAGTTTAACGTAATAATCTGCAAGATTAATTTCAATATCGTCAGCCGTTTTCTTCTTTTCTTTCACAATAGCCGTCGCCAACTGACCGCTCTTCTGTTCTTTACTTTCATCTTCATAATTCAAGACTTTTTCAGTTGAATACGGTATTTCTTCTTCAACGGCAAATGCGCTTTCCTTAATCACCACATTTTCTGCCGGAACAATTTTTTCTTTTTCTGCCGTGCTTTCTTTTTGAACATCAGGCACCGATACAGATTTAACCTTAACCGGAATTTGTTTTTCTTCTGTTTTAACTTCGATTTTTTTCATAACCGGCACTGATATTTTAGGTTTATATCTGGCTCTTCTGAATTCGGCAACGTTCCACGAAACAAATTGCGGTCCCCTATTTTTTTCTTCATCTTTTTTATTTTTATCCGCATCAGATTTTCTGTTCGGAACAATTTCTCTGACCGTGCGTTTTACTCTATTAAGCCCGTTTTCCATATTAAACAGGGTTTTGTCTTTGGCTTCCACAAATTCGTGGTTTGGCATTTTTATCATATACCAATCCCAAATATCCCGAAACGGAATGCCGTAAAAAAGCGGAATTGCAATCAAAATTGCCAATACAACCGCGCAAACCGTCACAATCATCCAAAATTTACGTATCGGGAAAGTAATAAGCATAACCATACGATGCACCCATCCCAAAAAACCGCTGACGCGCATCGCCATATATTCGCTTTTTTCCTTTAATTTAGACATTCTGTCCTCCGTATTTTTGCTGCATCTCTGCCAATTGTTCCGGAGTAATTCTTTCAAACAAAGCTTCACCTGCTTCAAACGGAGTTCCCGCTTTCAAAGCATTTATTTCTTTGGAAACCGAAAAGTCTTTAAGTAAAGGTAAATCATCGGTGCTTAAATTAAATTTTTTCATAATTTTCTCGGCGGTATCCGGCATCAAAGGAGCACTCAACGCGGCGTAAATACGCACTGTATTTAAGCATATACGCAAAATTGTCGCCGCTCTTACTTCATCTTCTTTAATAACCGTCCACGGTTCGGTTTTGGTAATATAGTTATTACCTTCCACCCAAATTGCGCGCAATTCGTTAATCGCTTTTCTGAATTCCAATTGATTTAAATATTTGAAATAATCATCTGCTCTGTCTTGCAGAGTTTTGATAAATTCCTCGTCAACTTCGGTCATATCTCCGCCTTGCGGCACAAAAGAGCCTAATTTCGAAGCAGTCATTTTCATCACTCGCTGAGCAAAATTTCCCAGTACTCCGTTCAAATCTTTGTTGACCGTGGCAGCGAAACTTTCGAAACTGAATGAAGAATCCGAAGCTTCCGGCGCGTTTGCCATCAACCAATAACGCCAATAATCCGCCGGAAATTCTTTAATGGCGTCATCGGCAAAAATTCCGCGGTGTTCTGATTTGGAAAATTTTCCGCCTTCGTATGTCAGATAGCTGAAACCTTTTAAATAATCAACCTTAGTCCAGTTTTCACCGGTACCGAGCAATGTTGCCGGAAAAGTTATGGAGTGGTAAGGCACATTATCTTTACCCATAAATTCCACATAATGAACGTCTTTGGCATCCAACCACCAATCTTTCCAATTACGCTCTGCGCTTTCATCAGACCACTGCTTAGTAATTCCTATGTAAGCAATCGGCGCATCAAACCACACATAAAATACTTTATTTTCATAACCTTCTTTATTAACCGGAAAACCCCATTTCAAATCGCGGGTAATGCAACGCGGCTGTAAGCCTTCTTTCACCCATTTTTTAGCAATCGAATAAGCAACATCAGGCCAAAAAGCTTCTTTGGTCTTCAGCCATTCGGTTAATTTTTCTTCAATCTTCGGCAAATTCAGAAATAGGTGTTTGGTTTCACGCACCTCCAAATTTGTGCTGCCGGAAACGGTACTGCGCGGATTTATCAAATCTGTCGGTTCCAAAATTTTGGTACAATTTTCACACTGATCGCCGCGCGCTTTTTCATAGCCGCAATGCGGACAAGTACCGGTAATATATCTATCGGCCAGAAACATTTTATCATCAACCGAATAAACCTGCTTCATTGTTTTTTCGGCAATAAATCCGTTTTTATCCAAATGCTCAAAAATGTGATAAACTATTTCTTTATTTTGTTCGCTGGAAGAGCGACCGAAATAGTCAAAGGACAAATTAAAATCTTTATATGTTTTTCTATGGCTCTCGTGATATTTATTACAATAATCTTCTACCGGCAAACCTTCTTTTAAGGCGCCTACTTCGGAAGCCGTACCGTGTTCATCGGTTCCGCAAATATACAAAACTTCGTTTCCCATCATCCTCATATAACGGGCGTATACATCTGACGGCAACAGACAGCCGACCATATGTCCCAAATGCGGAACACCGTTAATATATGGCAATGCGGAAGTAATCAATATTTTAGACATTTGCAGAAACTCCTTTTTTATTCATAGATAGCACACGCGTAAGTTTACTTGCATTTAAACAAAATCGCAAGCAAAAAGCATTGAATTATACTTCTTTTACACAGTTTTATACATTTTTATATATTCGTATTCCGGCTTAAATATTGCGCAAAATTAATAACGGCATTGCTCACATCGTCAGACATTTGATAAAAATGCTCATTTTTCTTTAAGGAATTTTCATCGGCATACAAAGAACGGTTTATTTCCAATTGCAAAGTATACATTTTGCGCCGCGGCTGACAATAATTAAAAGTAATGAACGCTCCGGAATAAGGGCAATTAAATTCTACCTTATAATTTTTATCCCAAAATTGTCCGGCAAAAAAATCACTCATTTCCTGCGGACAGCTCTGACTGAACAGATTGCCTAAACATATATCTATACCGGAACGGTCATCAATGATTGAACAAATCTTAGAAGGCATTGAGTGACAATCAAGAACCAGACAAAACCCGAATTTTTTTATGCACTTTTGAATTATTTGCTGCAGGCGATTATGGTAAACATCGTACAAATTCTTAAGTCTTAATTCAACTTCCTTATAGTCCAACAACCCTTTATACAACGGCTCACGCAGATAATTTATACGATGAACCACCCCCAATCCGACACGGCAATGTTTATCATATAGAATATCTTTATCTTTCGGATAATTATAAAACATCGTCGGATCAAGTTCCAACCTGTCACGGTTCAAATCAATCACGGAACGGGAAATCAGCATTTTAATGGACGGAATCCCTGCATCTATTGCCGGTTGCATCAACTCATCAACAAAAATATCTTCATTATGACGCATAACTTCAATACTGCTGTTTACCTGCTCCAGAAATTCCAGCGGAAAATATGCCCCGCTGTGAGGCATAGACAGCACAAGCGGAAACTTAACGTTATCGGCATTATAATCGGTAAACACCGGCATTTTTTTATAATCTATTTTAAAATCAAGTTTTTTATTTTCCATACATCACCTTTTTATAACTTTCATACGGGAGGCTCTTTTCCGTTTGGTTGACTTTTTCTCGACCGACCATCCGAATTTGCCTATCTTACGTCCCAAAGTATAATAAAAACCGTGCGCATAAGCAAGCAAACCGGCTCTATCCAAACGCAATGCCCCGTTTTTATCCAGATATTTTTCATCAATATCAACCGCCACCACCTCGGCCAAAAACATATCGTGTGTACCGAAAGGCGTTATTTCTTTAACTTTACACTCCAAAGAAACCGGCGATTGTTCAATCTGAGGCGCGCTGACAACCGAACTTGGGGAGGCAACCAATCCGGTTTGCTTAAATTTATCTGTATTACGCCCGCTCTTAACACCGCAGAAATCAACCGCTTTAGCCATATCAACCGTCGGCACGTTTATAACAAATTCACCGCTTTTCCTTATCAATTCATTACTGAAACGCGACGGTCGAATTGAAACATACGCAAGCGTAGGTTCAGTGCATATAATTCCCGACCACGCGGCCGTCATAACATTGGGATTTTGCAAAGTCCCGCAAGAAATCAACGCCGGAGGCAACGGCGCCAACATTGTTCCTGCTTTCCACGATACTTTTGTCATATAAAATGCCCTTTATATCAAAAAACACCGATAGTTTATACCATCTTTTTGTTTCCGTCAAGTCCCGACAATTTCAACAACGTCGGAACAATATAAAAAATCAAACAAATAATTTGATAAGTTGCAAAATATCATTGTAAAAAATCTTTTGAACTGTAATCTGTAAAAAACGGAGAAAACAAATGAAAGAAATAAATTTAGAAAAATTGTCTTTTGAAGATGCTTTGATTCAACTCGAAAATATCGTCCGCGAATTGGAAGCCGGCAAGATTAAACTTGACAACGCCGTTGAAGCTTATGAAAAAGCTACTGCATTAAAAAAATTTTGTGAAGAAAAGTTAAAAGCGGCTCAGCTTAAAATAGAAAAAATAAACGTTGAACCTGACGGTAACATCACCGTCTCCGATTTTGATAAAGTTGAGGAAGATTAATGTCTGATATCGTAGAGAAATTAGTTACGTTTTCCCAACGCTTCAACGCTGACTTGGAAAATTGTTTCCCTTTTGTAAACGGAGCGGAAAATCGGGTAATTGAAGCGATGAGATATTCCGTTATGAACGGAGGAAAACGTCTGCGTCCGTACCTGCTTTGCAAATGTGCCGAGTTGTTTAACGTAGATTATGAAACCGCTTTTCCGGCAGCCGCATCTTTGGAAATGCTCCATTCTTATTCGCTCATTCACGATGATTTGCCGGCAATGGATAATGATGATTTGCGCCGCGGAAAACCTACTTGTCACAAACAATTTGATGAAGCCACCGCCATTTTGGCCGGTGACGGTTTATTAACTTATGCTTTTGAATATCTTTCAAACGCTCTTGTCATAAAACCGGAAATACGTTTAACCTTGGTCCAGCTTTTATCTTCCGCCGCCGGTGCCTTTAAGGGTATGGTAAGCGGACAAACGCTTGATATTTACGCAACTTCTACCGGCAATATTCAAGAAGATGAAGATATTATTTCACGCTTGGAAGAGATGAAAACCGGTCGGTTGCTGCGTTATGCCTGCGAAGCCGGTGCCGTTTTAGGGAAAGCCGATGTTGAAAAACGCAATGTTTTGATTTCTTATTCGCGCAAAATCGGACAAGCATTCCAAATAGCCGATGATATCTTGGATAGAGAAGGCGATCAAAATCTGGTCGGGAAAACATTGCATAAAGACGATGAACAAAGTAAATTCACTTTTGTTTCATACTATGGTATCGAACCGGCAAGGCAACGAGCGGAACAATTGATTACACAAGCAATTGATGAAATATCAATATTCAATGATAAGGCCGAAGATTTAAAAAATTTGGCTCACTATATTATTGACCGAAAGTACTGAAAATAAATTGTCTCAATAAAAGATGTTGAATTTTGCATAAAATTTTGTATTGTGTCTTCAATTGGATTTAATAAGGAGATAAAAATGTCTGTGTTTGTTATAGGATTGATTTTAGGATTAATCGTTGTTCTTCCGGCTTATGCAAATCCTGCTTGCGCCGTATGCACCGTCGGAGTTGCCGTTGGTTTGGAAGTCGCCCGCAACTTGGGAGTTGATGACGGAGTAATTGCCGTCTGGGCAGGAGCTTTATTGGCTCTAATCGGTTATTGGACTATTTTGTGGTTTGATAAAAAAGGTTGGAATTTCAAATTCCGCAATCCGCTTTTGATGATTTTATCTCTGTCAATGATTGCCGGAGTTTATATTAAGGATTTGACATACACCCCGAAACCTTTGCTTATTTTCTATATGGATCCGTTTTTATTCTGTGCAATTTGCGGAGCCTTAATTCTCATTTATTCTTCGGTATTTTATCAATGGATGAAAGCCAAAAACGGCGGACACGCTCATTTTCCGTTTGAAAAAGTTGTTTTACCGATTCTGGCTTTAACTATTGCCGGATATGCCGCAAATTATCTGCAGATTTGCCAACCGGACGAAAGCCGGCCGACAATATCAATTCCGGCTGACGGTTCCGATATTTACGACTTCAACAACTGATTAAACTTCATCGGATTGTATCAACAAAGAAGTGCTGACTAAAATGATGATTAGAGTCGGTGCGGTTGCTGCCAGCCAAACCGGAATGTATCCGTTTAACCCGAAAGCAAACACCACTTGCGACGCAAAGTAAAAAGTAAAACCGGCAACTATACTTAGCACAACACGCCACATAATCGCCGAACCTCTGAGAGTATTTTGCAGCATAAAAACGGCAGCCAACATCAGCATTCCGACCAACAAAAGCGGAGATATCAACAAGTTCAAAAACCTCATCCAATGCTGCCGCGCCGAAAAGCCGGATTTTTCATAAAAACGAATGGTATCGGGTAAGCGCCAAAAAGATATAGCCTCAGGCTCGATAAAATTCTCTTTTATGCGCTGTAAATTTATTGAGGTTTTATAGGCGTAATCGTTTATTGTCTGAACAGGTTCCCCGCCAACAATAACCTTAACGTCTTTAAGATGAAATGTATCACCGTCTAATGTGGCAAAATAAGCTTCATAACTTTTGATAATCTGTGAATTTTTATTCAGTTCCGTAATACCCACGTCACGCATCCACACGGTTCCGTCGTCATCTTGACGCAATGAACGAGATTGAATCAGTAATATTTTATCGTCTTCCACCGCTTCCCTTATCCATAATCCCTTGCTGGAAAACAACACTGCTTTCGGATTCTTTGTTTGCATACGATAACTCAGAACTTCGTGCCATTCATACATTTTGGCGGCAATCGGATTAAATAAAGCTATATCGGCAACACCCAATAAGAAAGTAGCAAACATCAACGGTTTTAAAAATCCGAATACCGATACACCTGCAGAACGTATTATCACAAATTCGTTATTTTTGCTCAAACGCCAAAACGTAATCATCGCCGCCACCATCAAAACAAAAGGAATGACTGTTTCCACCGTTTTGGTAATTCTGGTTAACGCATATTGTGCCGTAAATCCCAAAGTTAAATCATCTCGTCCCGAAACGCGCCGTAAAGCCTCAATCGAATCAAACATCATAATGATACCTAAAATGGCAAAAAATACTATAAAAAAATTTGCCAACAATTGACGGGTGACGTACCTGCTTAAAATATCAAATATTCTCATAAAATATCCTGTTCATCCTGATTATAAAACGGATTAGATAAATAGCGTTCAACACTGTCCGGCAATATCACCACAATATTTTTACCTTCCATATTGTCGCGTTTTGCCAACTCAATCGCACCGCAGACAGCGGCAGCCGCAGAAACTCCAATCGGCAAGCCTTCACTTTTAGCGACAGTCTGCGTCATTTTCAAAGCATCATTGCTGCTAACCTTAAAAACTTCATCAACCAAATCGGCGCGATACAAAGGAGGCACGAAACCGGCACCGATTCCGCCGATTTGATGAGAGCCTTTTTGCCCTCCGCTCAAAACCGGACTTTCCGTAGGCTCTACCGCCATAACATACAAATCCGGATTACAGGATTTTAAAGTCGAGGCAATACCGCTTAAAGTTCCCGATGTTCCGACACCGCATACTATGGCATCTACATTTCCGTCTGTATCTTCCAAAATCTCGGCGGCCGTTGTCAACTGATGAGCTTCTACATTGGCCGGATTTTCAAATTGTTTAAATTCAATCAAATTGTCCGAGCGTTGTTTCAATATCTCTACTTTTTTGATTGAACCGCTCATTCCTTCTTCTGCCGGAGTAAGCAAAACTTTTGCTCCGAAATGACGAATCAGCGCAATTTTTTCTTTACTCATATTTTCAGGCATTACAATCACCAGCTTATATCCGCGGTACGCACAGAAAGCTGCCAATGCCGCTCCGGTATTACCGGAAGTCGCCTCAATAAAAATCGTATCCGGCTTGATTTTGCTGAACGGTGCTTTATTTATCATATTATCAGCCACTCTGTCTTTAACGGAAAATATCGGATTATAAAATTCGCATTTTACGATTAAATTCGCCTTAAGCTGAAATTTTTTAATCAACTTATTAAGCTTTACCAACGGAGTATGCCCAACAAGTTCTTCCACCGAATTGTAAATTCTGCTCATATTACTTTCCTCTTACTACCAAATTTTTCATTCCGTTTTTTTGCGTAGCGTCAAAGTAAACTTCTCCGAGTAAAATATCAGAAAGTTTAACCCACTCCAAAGGCATATCTTTCAAATCAACATTTCCTACTTCAAAAACTTCATAATTTTGTCTTTCCTTAACCGGCTCATCGTGACGAATAACATACGCTATTATCTCAAACTCACCGGTCGCCTCGGCATTTATAGAAACATCTTCCTGCAGCGGCAATGTATACAGCTGCGCCGTTTCATCGCGCATACACAAAATTTCGTCGCCTTTTTTCACAACGACATAGCCGAGTTCGCCGCTTTGCACTTCGTCAGGGTTGTAATAAAAAATCTGTCCGTTTCTGTCCGTAAAAGGGAATCTAGCCATTTTTTGCCTCTTGATTAAGTTCATCGGTAAATTTAAACAATCCGGTTTGACGCTGTCGTTTCATACGCTCGGCAGATAAAATTTGCCGCACGGTTTCCACGGTTTGATCCAAATCAAGACTTACTACAACATAATCATAATCAGCCCAATATTTAAGTCTTTCCACGGCAAGGCTCATCCGTTTATCAATAATTTCCTTACTATCTGTTTTACGATTCTCCAGACGGTTTCTCAATTCTTTAATTGACGGCGGCAACAAAAAGATAGAAACCACATCATAAGGAGCTTTTGCCTTCATCTGGCGCAAACCGTCCTGATCCATATCAAAAATAACGTCACGCCCCACATTTATAAATTCATCTACTTCTGAACGCAGTGTGCCGTAACGGCTTCCGTATTCTGAATCAACATATTCGTAAAAAGCATCCTCATCACGATATTTATTATACTGCTCATCGTTCACAAAATAGTAATCAACTCCGTCTTGTTCACCTTCACGCGGCTTTCTGGTTGTCACAGAGACTGACCAACTGATATTTTCATCTTGTTCCAACATTTTTTTAACCACCGAACTTTTGCCGGTTCCCGAAGGTCCGCCTAAAATCAGCATAACACCGCGGCGCGTTTTACTAAATTGCTTCAAAATATCAGTCATTAGGTTCCTCTTGAAAAAATAAACTTGATATATTATAAACTAAAGCTAATATATTTTACAACAATTAAAAAATATTTATCGGGATTTATCAACAATGGCAAAGATTATTGAAAATATTTTAATCACGGGAGCGTCTTCCGGAATCGGTGAAGCGTTGGCGGAATACTACGCACAGAACGGAGCAAAAAATCTTTTTTTGAGCGGACGCAATGAACAGCGTTTAAAAGAAGTTGCCGCGCGTTGTGAAGAATACGGAGCAAAAATTTTTCCTAAAATCATTGACGTTTGTAATCGCGAGGCTATGGCAGAATGGATTGCCGAGTGTGATAAAATTGCACCGCTTAATATTGTTTTTGCCAATGCCGGTGTTTCAACAGGTGTTGAAAATCCGACCAATATTTATAATACTTTCAATACAAATGTTATGGGAGTTTTAAACACCGTTACTCCGGCTGTTGAATTATATAAAAACTCTCCGCGCGATAAACAGATAATAGCCATAACCGCATCCATTGCCGGATATCACGGATTGCCGAGTTGCCCGTCATACAGCGCGACCAAAGCTTGCGTCAAAGCGTACGGCGAAGCATTACGCGGCAGCTTGAAAGAATATAAAATCCAAGTGAATATTATCTGCCCCGGATTCGTAAAATCGAGAATTACCGATAAAAACACCTGCCCGATGCCTTTCTTTATGCAAGCTGACAAAGCTGCCGTCACCATTGCCGAAGGAATAGAGAAAAATTATTCGCTGATCGCTTTTCCGTGGCCGATGAGGTTAGCGGTATGGTTTATGTCGATTCTTCCGAATCGCCTGAGCGATTTTATTTATGCTTCATTACCGCACAAAGTATAGATTTAATCAGTCACCGGAATATTGACTTTGAAAGCGTAACCAAGCAGGAGTGGTTTCGTGCGCGCGCTTTTTTTCGCCTTCTATGCGGCGTTCTCTTACAGCTAAAAAATTTTCTTTTTCCCGCAGCATTCGCTCTTCTTGAGAATTGTGCGGTAAAAGTTGCTCGGCGTGTTTTTGCTTATACGTTTTAACTTCAACTTCTTTCATTTTAGCACGGCGTTTTTTTTCAAAGGCATCGCCTTCCGCTATTTTATCTTCGGACATCTCAAACATCCGGTCGATACCATACACAAACAACGTAGATTCTTCGCCGAATTTTTTCATTGCTTCGTAGCGCTCAATTATTTTTGGCTCCAATTCGGCATATCTTTTCATTATACCTTCATAATCCGGAGTATCTTTACGCGCCTGCGGCTTCGGAAATTCCACCGATATATTTCCGTTGCAATCCTGCAAATAGATTGAACCGTATAAACGAGATAACGGCTGATTATCAATTTGTTTATGCAATTGAATACGGCTGAAAAAAATTTGGTCGTGTATAATTCCGCTATCCGGTGCAATATCGATATATATTTCATCGGAAAATTTAGGTTGCGAACACACAACTCTGTATTTTTTGACTTCCATTTCATTTCTCCAGACGAACAGCGTTATAGCAAAAAATATCCCGATTGTCCAGATTTTTAATAAAACATCTTGCAATTTGGCAAAAAGTGGAATAATAAGTAAGCACCTTAGGTGAGATGGCAGAGTGGTCGAATGCGGTTGACTCGAAATCAATTGTACGTTTTACCGCGTACCTAGGGTTCGAATCCCTATCTCACCGCCAATAACAAAACAAGCCCCTGTTTGGGGCTTGTTTTTGTTATTCAGAGGTGTGGTTGGATTTGAACCCTAGAGAAAGGGTTCGACTACAAGCGAAAGGCAGACTTTAGGATGCCGGTCGGCTTC
>JAFUSH010000059.1 GCA_017471705.1 Alphaproteobacteria bacterium
ATAACCGGCAGTCTGGGCAAAAAAGGCTTGTCTTTCACTACCACCTGCGTGTGTCCACTTAAAAACCATTTCCCAAGAATTTGCTGTATCTGTCGGAAATTCATCAGGAATAATCTTTAAGTAGTTTTTAGAACTGATACCGCTAACCATGCCATTAGATATAGTCGGGCTCCCGACAGGCGTTACATTTACCGTATTTCCGTATTTATAATATTTTGTAATTATATTTCCAAAAACTTTCATATCAGCTCCTTAATATCCGCAAGCTGTCCAGTTTATACCGGCCGCATTAAATGTTTCATCATCAGAAGTCCAACATTTACAAGAGTTGATTCCTCTGCTGTAAAATGATACGTTTCCTCGTTGTTCTTCTGTCCCTGCCGCTGTAATAATGTAATTGATGTCTTGAAAAGGTTTCATAAAGGACAATACTTGCCCGTTTGAACTCACATAAATATAGCCGCCTTGTTCAATCCAACCGTCAGACCATAATCTATACCATTGTGTTCCATTTCTATAAGTTTCAATGACAACCTCGCAATCTGCTAATTGTGAAACATCTACTTTATTATTTAAATCAGAAGCAACATTATCTAAATTGACCTCAATATTTGTTTTTGCCGATGTTGCAACAACAATATAGTAAAAAACCTTAATCGCCTGCGGTTGAACGGTTGAAGAATTTCCATATATTGAGGAAGAACGAGAGGCATCAAAACCAACTTTCCAGCCCGAACCGCTTCCTGAACCAGATGTACTACCTCCAACATTATAGTAACACCCCTCAACAGAAGTATCATTGCTGTCAGCACCGCCATGTTTTCCGGTGATATTTGGTAAGCCGGCATCAATCAAGTCGCCAAGAGCATTTGTATCTACAGTTCCCTCAATAAATCCGGTTATTTTAGGCAATCTAATAGTATTTGCCGAAGAATTGTAAACAAACTTTCCGCATACACCCTTTGCATTAACCGTATTTTGCCAAGTTGTTTCGGTGGGAAAGCATTTCGGATAAGTTGAAACAAGCCCTGCCATATAAGTAACAAAGGCGGCATAAGAACCACTGCCTTGAATAGTTGCTCCGTCTAATAAATGAAGTCCCGCATCAGCAAGTGGAACGGTTGAGACAATAATTTCGCCGATATTCCTACTACCAGAAGTACTATTTATGACATTATTTATTTTTGTGGTAACCCAGCTTGTCGTAGCGATTTTTGTGGAATTATCGCTTGCCGCCGGTGTAGGTGCGGAAGTATAGGCTTTTCCGTTTTTATCGACATTGCAGGATATCGAGCAATTAACCTCGCTACCTGTTGCGGCGTTGCGTGCCATTAAAGTCGCTGATTGTAAGCCTGCCGTTGTCCGAATAAACCGAACATCACCCATGATTTTATTATTTTTATCAGTAACCCGAAAAGCTCCTGTAACCTGAGCCGCAGGAGCCGCTTCGGCATAATCGCCATTAGCCTTTTTTATCATCCAGCCATCATCATTACCGGCTTGTAGCGTCTTTACTCCGGTAAATGTTTCACTTCCTGATTTATGAGCTACCGCAGAGTCATTTGCTTTAAGATTAAGGGCGGAATAAACCGCCCCTGAAGTAATTGCATTGTTAGAGCCTGAAGTCGGGCTTGAATCAAGTTTTACCTTTCCGGCAGTTGATGTAGAGGCTGTCGGAATGTTAGTCGTATATGGCAAAAGATAATCGCCATTACGATTTTTTAGTTTCACGTTTCTGTTAGTCACTGTATTAGTCCTTTAG
>JAFUSH010000030.1 GCA_017471705.1 Alphaproteobacteria bacterium
CGTACGGATTTAGAAATTTTGAAAATTATCGCTTGCGTGTGCGAATTTTATGTGCTTAAACTTAACTAACAAAAAGGTCAAACTGATGACTTATACTTTTTATATTTTTTTACTCTTGCCCCCAACTTTGACGATGAACCGACGGGATATAAACCCGTCTTTTTATTTTTAACTGGTGGGCGATGAGAGGTTCGAACTCCCGACCCTCTCGGTGTAAACGAGATGCTCTTCCAGCTGAGCTAATCGCCCGTATCACCAACACGGCTCTTTATACACACTAATATTTTATAAATCAAGCTTTTTTTTATAAAATTTGCATATTTTTTATTTTATTACGTATTTTCAGAATGTTAACATATATTTTTTATCCATTTCGATAAAAAAGATTTTTATTTATTATTTACTTTTGCTAAAAATCATATATAAAGCAATAAACTGTTCAGAGGAAAATATGATTAATGATTTAACTGTCGGACATCCGCTAAAACTGATTATTCAATTTGCGTTACCTTTGCTTTTGGGTAACCTTTTTATGCAATTGTACCAAGTTTCCGATATGATGATTGTCGGACATTTAATCAGCGTAAACGCTCTTGCCGCCATCGGAGCTTCCACCCCGATTTATATGGTGTTTTTAATGATAGCTTTCGGCTTTACCGGCGGGTTGACCGTAATCACGGCACAGCGTTTCGGCGCTCACGACGAAGACGGCGTGCGTCAATCGGTGTTTCACTGTTTATTGGCCGCAATTATTCTGAGCATTATTTTAACCGCAATAATGCTTGTATTTTTAACTCCGATGCTCAAACTTATGAATATGCCGGCAGAAATATTCGATCAGGCTTATGACTTTATGTATGTCATTGCGTGGAGCACATCAATGATTATTTTGTACAATCTGTTAGCCGGCTTTATACGTGCCTTAGGCGATAGTAAAACCCCACTCTATTTTCTGATTTTTTCATCGCTGATTAATATTTTTTTGAATTTTATTTTTATAAATAATTTTCACCTCGGGGTAATCGGTTCGGCTTTGGGTACTTTATTTTCCAATGCAATTGCCTTGACAGTATGCTTCATTTATATGTTAAAAAAATTTCCGCTTCTGCGCTTGAAAAAAGAATTTATGCATTACGAATCCGACATTATGAAAGCCCATCTTAAATTGGCATTTCCGATGGCTTTGCAGTTTTCTATTTTATCGGTAAGCATAATGATTGTGCAAAGTGTGTGTAATTCTTTCGGTGCGGATATTATCGCTGCCTTTGCCGCTGCTTTCCGCATAGAACAATTTGTTATTCAGCCTATGCTGGCCATCGGTATGGCTATGGCTACTTTTTCGGCGCAAAATTGGGGAGCAAATCTTTTGTCACGCATTCGACGAGGTACGCGTTACGCTTTTATCATTACAACTTCAATCAGTATTGTCGGATTTTTGGTTATGCGGCAATTCGGACAAAATATGATTGCGTGGTTTATTGATACAGGTGACAATTCTACCGGTAACAATACCGCACTGATTTTGGAAATAGGTAAGCAGTATTTAATCATAAGCACGATGTTCTACACTTTTTTGGGAGCAATTTTCGTTTTTCGCAACACCATTCAAGGTATGGGCAAACCTGTAATTCCGTTGTTTTCAAGCATTACAGAACTTTTAACCCGCTCGTATGCCGCAATTTATCTTGCAAAAATTATCGGCTACAAAGGCATAATGTATGCCAGCCCTATTTCTTGGGCTGCAGCCGGAATATTGGTAATTATCGGTTATAACTGCTATATTTACAAATTCAAATCGCAGACGCTCCGTTGGAAAATCGGCGAAATAAAGCAAAGTCTGCGCGAAAACGGTCCGATTGACTAGATTTTTAAGCGCTCACATATTTCTGCCACCGCATTTTTTCCGCTTGCCACCGCTTGCACCGCGGTTGTGCCTCCGTTTATAAAGTCTCCGGCGTATATAATTTTTGCGTTTTCTAACGGTTCCTCCGCTCGTTCCGAACCGAGAGCCGTAACTACCAAATCAATACTTTCACGCTTGATACGCGTATTTTCTTCATCCGTCAATCTGCCGTTTTCATCAAACTTTGTTTTGCACGTGTAAACAGCCGACAGACTGCCTGATTTTTCAATTTCCAACGGTCTGGTCATAGTAGTTATATCCACATTATTTTTCAGCAGATTTTCTCTTTCCGCGGCTGTAATCCTCATATTGCTTAATCCGCGGCGCACCAGCATTTCGGTATGCTTTGCCCCTTGTTTTACCGCGGTTAAAGCACAATCAACCGCTGCAGCCCCGCCTCCGATAATCATTATATGACCGGAAACGACATACTTCTGCGGATTTTTTAAATATTCGGTGTAATCCACCGCCAAATGTTCTCCTTTAATTCCCAATCTGCGGTTTTTTTGCTCGCCGACGGCAACGATAACTGCCGCAAAGTTCTGCTTCAATAATGTTATGTAATCGTTTATTTCAGTTGCAAAATGTGCTTTCAAAAGATAATTTTTGCTTATGCGCTGCCATTCTTTGAATAAAACTTCTCGCGGCAAACGTTCTTTAGGAATCAAATTAAGCGCCCCGCCGATTGTTTCCGCCTTTTCAAACACCTCAACGGCAAAGCCGCGTTTTAAGGCTTCCGCCGCCGCACCGATACCGGCGGGTCCCAGACCGATAACCGCTATTTTTTTACCGTTATGCAATTCATTCATCTCTTCTGTTTCAGGAGCTCTTCTCATAATAAATGCCTGCACTGCCGGAATTTTTATCGGAGCATCGATTTTTGCTCTGATACAAGCTTTAACGCAAAACTTATCCGGACAAATCAATCCGCAAACTTCCCCTAATGGATTTTGCCGTAAAATAGTATTTGCCGCTTCGGTGAAATTCCCGTTCTTGGCAAGCGCTATAAAATCACACGGAGAACATTTAACCGGACAGGCTTGCATACACGGCTTGGTCTTGCATTGCAAGCATTTTGCAAGTTCCGCATTGAATTGTATTTCATTCATCATTTTCCCCATCTTATTAAAGTTAAACATAAAAAAATAAACAAACGCCTAATATTTTTGTTTTTCCGATTGTATTTCAAAAAAAATCTTGTATTATAGCCGTAAAGTTAAGGGATATCAGAATAAAAATGAAACTAAAGCTCCTGAAAAAAATATTTAGAACCCCTCTTGCCGAAAAATTTTTAGGGATTTCTGCGTACTATTACCTTAAATTTGTCGGTTTAACAACTCGTTGGCAAGTTAAAGGAGTTGAGGAAACATATAAAATTTTAGACGAATGCGGAGCGATGATTGTTGTCGGTTGGCACGGCAGAACATTGGAGATGCCCTACTTTTGGAATAAATCTCGTCCGCTTAATGCCTTAGTTTCGCCGCATCGTGACGGCAAAATAATCGTGAAAATTTTAGAAAAGTTCGGGATAGGACATATCAGCGGCTCATCTAACAAAAATTCAACCGAGGCAGCTTTTGAACTTATGAGCAACCTTAATGCCGGAAACAGTATCGCCATTATTCCGGATGGTCCGCTCGGACCAAGTATGCAAATGTCTTTAAGTCCGTTGTTTTATGCTCAGAAAAGCGGTAAACCGATTATCGGTATAACGTACAGTATTGCAGGTTCGTATATCGTAACCAAAAGCTGGGATAATATGTTATTGCCTCTGCCTTTTCATAAGGGTATGTATGCCATAACTTCTCCTTTTTTTGTGCCTGAAGATGCAACCAGAGAAGATTTAGACAAGTATCGTAAGCAATTGGAAAACCAATTAAACGAATTAACTTGGGAACTTGATAAAGAAATGGGCTTACCGTTTATTCCGCAAGGAACGGTGGCTAAAAAATACAAAAAAAATATATTGGAAAGAAAATAAGGAAAAACAAATGTTCATTGGTATTTATAACACTATTGTCAGAATTATGTATCCTATTGCAATCAGACGCTATATTGAAAAGCGTAAAAAAATCGGCAAAGAGGATATCAAAAGATTTAACGAGCGTGTCGGGCGCCCCGTAAAGGAACGTCCTGAAGGAAGTCTGATTTGGCTACACGGAGCTTCGGTGGGAGAATCTATTTCTATGTTGCCGTTGATTAATCGTTTACTTGAACTTTATCCGCAGGCACACATTATGGTTACTACCGGAACCACCACTTCAGCCGAAGTTATGGCTAAACGTTTGCCGGAACGAGCTTTTCACCAATATTTGCCTATAGATAATCCGACTTTTGCCGCCCGTTTCGTACGCTATTGGCAACCGACCATAGCCTTATGGTTCGAATCCGAATTCTGGCCGGCAATACTTTCGGCGATTAAACGCAAAAATATTCCGTTGATTTTGATAAACGGTCGTATATCCAACAAATCTTTCAAACGTTGGCAACAGTTTGATTATGTTGTCAAAGAAATTTTGGATTGCTTTACCGCTTGTCTCGGACAATCGGAAGAAGATGCCTATCGACTTCGCGTGTTGGGAGCCAAGGATGCTATGTGCTTGGGTAATTTAAAATATGCCGGTCTTCCGATACCGATTGATCAGGATAAAAAGAATGAAATTGTGCAACAAATCGGCAATCGTCCGTTGTGGCTGGCAAGTTCGACGCATAATGATGAAGAGTTTAAAATCGGTCGCTTTTTGAAAGATTTGCAAAGCAAACATAAGGGACTGCTGACATTGATTGCTCCACGCCATCCGCACAGAGGTCCGGAAATCAAAGAAAAGCTCGTCAATGATTTCGGGTTGAATGTTTCACTGCGTTCCGCCAATGAAAAAATTACACCTGATACAGATGTTTACGTTGCCGATACAATTGGTGAGTTGGGAATTTGGTATGATATCGCGCCGGTTGTTTTCATCGGCGGCTCACTGATACCGCACGGAGGACAAAACTTTATGGAACCTTCGCGTTGCCGTGATGCAGTAATTGTCGGTCCTCATATGCACAATTTCACTGATGCGATGAACAGAGCCAAACACGCCGACGGCGTTATTCAGGTAAATGATGTATTGGAGTTAATTGATATGGTTGACCAACTGCTATCCAATAAAGAACTGCTTGAAGCCAAACGCAGTTTGGCCTATAATTGGGCAACCAGCGAAGCCAAAGTTTTGGACGGTATTGTGGAAAAAATTCAAGGATATTTAGTTAATGAGGACTCCTAAGTACTGGCAATCAAATTCTTTTACTTCAAAGGTACTCTGTCCGTTTGGTATGATATACGGTATGGCGACGCAGTTGAGATTGCGTTTTAAGTCTTCGCATAAAGTACCGGTTCCGGTCATATGTATCGGCAATATTACCGCCGGAGGGACCGGAAAAACTCCGGTTTCCATTTCAATTGCCAAATTATTGGAAACCGAAATGTATCACCCGTTTTTTGTTTCACGAGGTTACGGCGGAAAACTGCAAGATGTAATTGTCAATAACAAAAAACATACGGCAAAAGATGTTGGAGACGAACCGTTACTGCTTTCAAAACAAGCACCCGTAGTTATTAATGCCGACCGATACAAGGCTGCCGAAAAAGCCGTTGAACAAGGGGCTGACATAATAATTATGGACGACGGTTTTCAAAATCCGAGTTTACACAAAGATTTATCGTTTTTGGTATTTGACGGTAATTACGGTATCGGCAACGGAAAAATTATACCGGCAGGACCTTTACGGGAAACACTGGAAAACGGAGTTAAGCGCGCCGATGCCGTTATCATTATGGGTAAGGATAAGCATAATTTGGCTGAACGATGCGGATTGCCGGTATTTTTCGGACATACCGAAGCTATACAAACTACTATCAACAATCAAGATGTTGTGGCATTTGCCGGCATCGGACACCCGCAAAAATTTTACCATACCCTCAAACAACAGGGCTTCAACGTAATAAAAACCATAGATTTTCCGGATCATCATTTTTATACGCGCGAGGAATTGGAAAGCATAATTGACGAAGCAAAAAAATTAAATGCACAAATCTATACCACAGGTAAAGATTTCGTAAAAATTCCTCCTCTTTATACGCAGGATATCAACGTGTTGGAGATTGCCGTGGTATGGGATAATCCCGAGGAATTGGTTGCTTTTATTAAACAAAAATTTGCACAATAATCGTTTACAAAATACTTTTTTTATGATTAAATAGACCAAAATTAAATTTTGATGTCTAATTTTTAATACAATTATATATGGATAAGAGAAAACAACAACTCCGCGCGTATCTGGCTGAGCAGGATTTGTCTTGGCAAATTTTGTTCGGGCTGTTCTTTCTTAATCACTTGGGATTGATTAGAGAAGAATTTGAGTTTGATATCCGAGATGCCGTAAAGTTCTGCAATGATGAGCAGGATTACGAGACAGTTTACTCCATCATAGATTTTCTGAGCTTTCACGAAGATGAAATTGCCGAAACTATGCAGGAACTGCGCTTCAAACCGATTTCTTGGCAGTATGACTTTATCGAAAAAATTTCTGACTTATCAGGTTTTAACATCACGCAAACGTTGGACAAAGATGCTTTGGCTACCGCTTACGGATATGCGATACTGATACCGGAAATAGACCTTGAAGCCATATCAAAAGAACTTGATGACAAGTATCTCAGATTATTTCAATCTGCCGGTGCCAAAATGCAAAAGCTCAAAAGGAATTTTGTATTGGCTTTGGAATGTATGCTGTGGCCGGAAGACGGTGCCGAAAATCTCAATTTTCGCGAACTGTTGGCCAGATATGTTCCGCGAGCCGGAATAACTGAAGTGATAAAAGTATATAAGCAAGCTTTATCACCGGACGTTAAGCTGTCATCTGAGGAAAAGGAATGTTTGGCTTTTGCCTATTACTCCCCGTTTTTCTACGATGAGGTAAATATTGCACACGGAACAATGCCGGAAGGTTCCATTTTCTTCTGTGCCGAAACCCGTCTGCAAGAAGATAAAGATTTTTTTGCCAAAAACCGTAACTTCTTTGAAGATGATGATGACAGTGATGATGACGGTGATGATGATGACGAAGAGTATTCCGAACAGGAAGGATTTGATGAAGGCGATAAATACGGAGAATTTGATGACAATGATGTAAATTTCGAAGATTCTGCTCCTTTCAACCATATCGCCGTATACATTGATCCGTTGCAACGTTGCGTGATTGACTCTATGATTTGTGATGATGCTTACGCCAACGTCTATATAGAAAAGCTTCCGTTTGAGCGCATTAACAACTCATTACCGGACTTCATTCGTTATAACAAAGGGTGCCTGTATACGGTGGAATTTGTGAACAGCACGAAAGATTTGGATGTTGCGCAAGAGTTGAACTATCACATTGAAGCTTATGAGAAGGAAATAGAACGTCTGAATTTTAAGCTAACGCAAAGCAACCTCACGCAAGCTATGCAATCCGAATTGGAAAGCAAGCTGGAAGTCGTGGAAGGACAGTTGAGCGATTGCTATTTTATCTCTTAACAAAAAAAATCCGCAGAGCTTAAATGCTCCGCGGATTTTTCTATATCGTAATGACCGGCAGTATAGCATACGTGCTGTCAAATAAGGCATACTTCGACTTGTAGAAGTCTATCAGTTCCTTATCATTCATTTCTATAAGTTTTGCCTCGGCTTTTTCACTGTAGAAAGCACCCCTTTCAATATACATTTTCACCCATTCTCCGGCATCGGGCATAGTAAAGAGTTTAAGTTCTGCGCGCTCGCACATCTGTGAACAACCGCAATACAAACCTATAATTTCCTTTGCGTCCGGACGATTAAACAGCTCCATTTCCTGCTCATCCGAAAGATTGTAAAACTTAAAATACTCTCCCCAGATTCCCGAAAAACGCCTGTCTGACAGGAATTTGTTTTCAATCGGTCGCCAGAAACGGCAATACTGAATATAGTCTTTGATAATTTCCTCAGCATCAGGCAGTTGAAGCAATGTTTCCTCTTCTTCAGCTTTCAGCGGGCGCTGACGTTCAACCATTTTCCGCAAATAGCCGTTATAATCGATATTGCGTAAATGTTCCAATTCAATATTGGCAGATGAAACCGTTTCGGCAATCCTTGTGCAGAAAACTATGGTAAGAGCAACTGCCGCACATAGGGCTAAATATCCATTAATTCCCCACGTTAAAAGCATCTTACCGCAGAACGCCACTGCCATAACCAATGTTGATATGTAAGCACACCACCACAGAACATTCAACATTCTATCAGTACGAACCGATTGCGCGAGAAGCCAAGTTAACACCAGATTCATCAGAAAACCGCAAGCTAATGCGATAGCATACTCCTTTTCCGATAAAACCGACAGTGCGAAGAATACCGAGAACAAAAATGTCCATACAGCAAAAACCACCTCACTGAGATGTCTCTTGCAAAAATTAATAAACTGTTTCATAAAAATATATTTTAGTTAATAGTAATCTAAATCTTAAAAACACATAATTAATTGTAGACAAAAACAAGCCAAAGTCAACAAAAAAAAGAGATGCTTTTCAAAAAGCATCTCTTTTTTTCTACTTTAATCCGTGGTCTCGAACCCGGCTTCCGGCTTCGGATCAGTTTCCGACTTCGGATTCTGCGGAGCAGAATGCTGTTCCTCGACCGGCTTGCCTATGAGCCGCCCCAGAAGTTGCTGTCCCTGCTCGGTTCCGGCAAACGTCTCCAGCATTGCTGCCAAAGACTGTCCCCCCTTAGCCGAGAACAAATCCATCACCGAAGAAACTCCCTCCTGAATATTGCTGCCGGCATTGGCAACAATCTTAATCTGAGAGTGTCCGAGGTTCTTGGCCTGCTCAACACCCACTGCCTGCGAAGCCTCTACCTTCTTAATTTCAATCAGGTAAGACTGGTAACCGGCATTCTGACCGATTTCCTGAGCCAGCTTGATCTGCGGCTGAACCTTGGCAAGACCCTGAGCCTCATCAGCCTTAGCCTGTGCCTGACCCTTGGCCTTGATACCTTCAGCTTCCTTCTGAGCTTCAATGAGCTTACCTTCCGCACCCTTGGTAGTCTTAACCAGCTGAGCCTCGGCATCGTGCGTAGCAGCAACTTTGTTCTGTTCGGCAACCAATACGGTAGTTTCGGCCTCAATCTTACCGGCTTCCTTCTTGGCGTTAGCATCTACGATGAGTTTGTCTTTATCAATCTCGGCCTGACGAATGGTACCGATCTTGATGACTGCCATCTCCTTTTCCTTGGTAGTCTTCTCCTCATCTTTAACGTCCTGCTTGGACTTCTGGTCTGCTATACCGACTGTCTTTTCGCGCTCAGCCTTACGCTTGCCGACGCTTTCTTCTTTTTCCTCTCGGCGGATGGCAATTGCCTGCTCGGCCTCAATCTCGGCCTGCTCGGCTTCCTGCTTGTTCTTTGCCACTTCTTTGCGCGACTCCATATCGATAAAGGACTTCTTCTTCGCCATAATGTTAGCGATAACCTCCTCACCGGACTTATCGCGCACATCCATAAGCTCGATTGACTTTACCGGCACGATACCCCATTCCTTGAGGTTATTGGTCACTTCGCTGGTGAACTTCTCACCATACTCGGAGCGCTGAACCATAATCTTATCCAGCGTATCGTTGGCCAGAATACTACGAACCGCGCCCTGCACAATCTTCTGCAGATGAGTGGTCAGCGTCTTATTGTCCTCAATACGGGACGCGGCCTGTCTATAGTCTGCGATACGGAAGAATGCCGTTACATCGACTACAAACGGAAGCTTATCCTTATCGTATGCTTCATAGTCGTTCAAATCGACCGAGAAGTTGTGAAGAGGAAGAATCTGCACCTCAACACCCCAAATCGGCATCCACGACGGAATCCGATAGTAGGCATTGCCGGCTACATCATCATTCTCAATCGGAGCCCCGACTTCGTCCTTGTGCAGCTCTTTCTCCAGCGCCTTGAGCTTCTGGATATCGCCGTAGACCTGCGTCTTCTTGGAACGCCTGACTACGTGAACCTCGGAAGGCTTGACCACCCGACGAAGAGAAATGAACCAGCGCACAAGCGCGAATACAAACACTGCCAACAGGATATAAGCAACCCACGGCAAAATACTCATAACAATTTGCATAGCTTTAACGTTTTAAACGATTAATAAATAAAGAAAACGATTGTATTATACTCAAATTATATTTTTTGTCAAGTTATTTTACTTAATTTTCGTAAAATATATGCAATAAAGTCACCGGTTTGATATCCGTTGCGGAATATACTCTTCTGCGTATTTGTCCGCGGATAAAATCTTCTATCTGGCTTTTATTATCACATTCCGCCAACTTTTGCTCTATTAACGGAGTAACCTTACTCAAAATATCTTCTGAAAGTTCTTGCCAATCTTTTTCCGGCAATATATCAATCGAAATCATTTGCAAATCCGAAAGATGTTTGTCTTTTATTACCGCGCTGATAAACATTGAACAATTATACGCTATCCTCCGACGGTTTTTAATTACCGCATCTCCCAATGATACGGCGTGATTTCTGTCCCACGCCAAAATATCCGTAAAAACCTGCTCTATACATTCTATGTGTTTGTCGCTCAAAATACACATATCTCCGTTTTGTGCCGAAAAAACATCTTTTACCCCGCAGCTGAGCGCAAAGCGTTTATGCTCGCGGATAAATTTTTTATCGCCGTGAACAGGCAGTACAATAGACGGTTTCAACAGTTCATACATTTTGCGCAAATCGTTTTTATCAGCGTGACCTGAAGCGTGTATGGTATCATCTTCATCGGTAATTACGGTTGCTCCCTGAGCTATCATTTTTTCTTGCATACGTTCTATTTTAGGTTCGTTCCCCGGAATCATTTTAGAAGAAAAAATAACCGTATCTGAGGCGTCAAGCTTTACATATTTGCTTTCGCCGTTGGCAATCAGGCTTAAGGCACTGCGATAATTTGCCTGCGAACCGGTGCATATATACATTGCCTGATCAGACGGCACATCAATTGCATTTTCAATACTGTATGTCAGCGGCAAATTTTGCAGATATCCGCATTCTTTGGCAATTCGTACTACCGCTGCCAATGAACGCCCGAATACTATAGGCACACGGTTGGCCTTTTGCGCAGCCAAAATCAAGCTTTCCAAACGCATTAAATTGGTGGCAAAGCAAGATACTATCAGCCCACCTTCAATTTGAGGCACCAATTCCAGTAAACGCTCGCGTACCTCCGACTCCGTCGGTAATTTTTGATTGAGCATTACGTTGGTAGAATCGCAAACAAACATATCGACTCCATCTGCGGCTAATTTATGCAAAGCCGCAAAATCGGTGGGCAGCATTGAAAGATTCTCGTCATCAAAACGCCAATCAGTAGCGTGAAAAACATTACCGTATTTGGTGCGAATCGCTAAACCGCAAGTCTGCGGAACCGAGTGAGCAACCGAAATAAATTCAACTTCAAAATTCGGTATTGTAACCTTCCGGTTTTTGTTTACCGATATTAAAGGTACCGCATCGTCCATCTTAAATTCACGCAAACGCTCTTTGATAAGACCTATGGTAAAATCCATCGCATAGACCGGACATTCCAAATGCGGCCATATCTGAGCGATTGCCCCCATATGGTCTTCGTGTCCGTGCGTAATAAATAAACCGACAATATCGTCTTTATATGCGTCTAAAAAATCCGGCGAAGCATAAGCCAAGTCCATTCCCGGATAATCTGTCAAAAAACCGTATCCGACATCGACCACGATTATTTTCCCGTCAACCGCATACATATACATATTCATTCCGATTTCATCGGCGCCGCCCAACGGCAAAAAATAAATTCCCTCTTTACTAAATTCCGTCATTTCTTCTCACTCTTCATAAAAAACATCTCCGAAAGTAATTTTTTCCGTTTTTCCGTCTTTTTCCAAAAGTAAATTAGCTTTCTCATCAATTCCCTTGAATATTCCCCGTATATTTCTTTTTTCCTGCCTGACAAGTATCTCCTTACCTGTTGCTTTGGCGTTTTTATTCCAAAACAGGCGCAAACTTTCAAACCCTTCGGTATTCAATATATTTATGTTATTACTGAAAATATTAATATACAACGTTAAAAAATCATCGCTTGTTATGTTTATTTTCGCTTCTTTCAGAGAAGTTGCCTGATAAAGCAAATCGCTGTTTTGCGGACTTTGCTCAATATTAACCCCGATACCTACTACCATATAATTTCCGGCGGCTTTTTCCAATAATATACCGCTGACTTTGGAACCGTTCAGCAATACATCATTTGGCCATTTCAGCAAGACATCGGCATCAGGATTTATTTGTTTTATGCTTTGATACAGGCTGACAGCGGAAATTATAACCAATTCACCGATATTTTCCGTTTTAAACTCCAAAAGCAGCGAAAAAAACAAATTGCCTTTCAAACTTTGCCATACCCGCCCTCTTCGGCCTCGTCCCGCTGTTTGTTCGTCGGCTCTGATAACATAGCACCCTTTGGCAATTGAAGATTGTTCAAGCGCCTTATCATTTGTGCTGTTCAATTTTTTAAATCTTATTATTTGCCAATCTTCAAAGTTCATAGAAACAAACTCTCTATCATTCTGTACACGTCTTGCATCAAATATTGCGGTTTAAGCATAATTATAATCATCAGTAAAGCAATGATAAACACTGCCGTATAAATTCCGGAATCCGCTCTATCAAAATTTTCTTTACTTTTTTCAAAATATAAATTTTTAATAATTTGCACATACGCATAGCTTAAAACAATCAGCATAAGCATAATATATCCGAACTGGTAAAAACTGTCGTGTTTTGCCAAATAGCTCAACGCCGAAAATACACCGAAAAATCCCAAAAAAGGAGGAATACCGAGCAGAGAAAAAATAAATATGGTCATCATCGCCGAAATATAAGGTCTTTTGTATGCCGCTCCCTCAAATTCGTTAAGCATAAATAAATATTCGCCTTTGATTTTCAAGCCGAAAAGGCATACGCAAATCCCGTACATCGCCAATAAATATACCAGTATATATATCACACCGGTATTGACCGCATTTATGGAAAAGCTTTGCATAACAAGAAGCACAATTCCCCAATGATAAACTGTTCCATACGCCAAAATTTTACGCACATTCTGAACACTGCAGGCTCCCAATGCCCCCAAAGATATGGATATCAAGGCTATTGCCTTATAAAACAGATAAAAATTCTCGGCAAAAGAACCGACAGCCTCCGTATTAAACCTTATAAATCCTCCCCAACAAGCACCAATCGGCACCATTACAAAATATGCAAATACCGGTAAAACGGTTCCGCCTAATGTTTCCGTAAACCAAAAATGAACCGGAGCCAGACCGAGCATAAACATAAAAACCGTTAAAACTGCAGCAACTGCGGTGAAAAGCCAAACATCTCCCGTATTTATCGACAAAGTTTCTTTGATTTGTTCATAAGCAAACGAATCGTTATAATGGTATAAAATAAATAATGACACTCCCAAAAGCAAAATACAGAAAACCATTGCAAACATATATATTTTCTCGCTTTTGATTTCTTTCTTTACTGAACTTCCCTTCAACAGCGCATAGTTTCCCATCATCATAAAAACACAGCAAACTACGCTCAAAAGCAAATTATTTGATCTGATAAGTAAACTTCCGAACAACAGGGCGACAAAAATTCCGCCGCAAAAAGTATATCCCGATACTCCCATTGATGCGAACCATTTACGTGATAAGTAAAGCAGTGCCAAACCGCCGCCGTACATCATACACTCAAATAAAAGCGTATATTTGTTTCCAAGCGTAACTTCTTCAATAAGAGGTTTGTTATAAAAAATAACCGTCAGAGCGAATGCCGTAAGCATCATAAATTTGCTGAATCTGAAACATCTGTAATGTTCTTCTTCATTATGTTCGGAGAACATCAATATAAATATACTCGATAATAAAACTATCAACGGAGATAAATAAATTATGCTTTCCAACATATTCCGTCCCCCCCTAAAACGCAAACCACAACGGATTAAAAAATGACATAAACAAAAAGATTATAACCGCTACAAAAAAGGTAACTTTTTTATCGGATATATCTTCTATTTCAAGAATCGGATTTTTGTTGCTTGTATCGCGCATAATAAACAGCTCATACAGCAACGCCATACTTATTATGGCAATAGCTGTCATCATCAGCAATCCGTGAGTAAAGCTGACTCTGAAAAATGCGGAAATAAGCACAAAATTATTCCAAAACATTGCAGACAGAGGCAGCCCCACCGCAACTAACACAAAAAATGCAAAAATTATTGCCAATCTGGGCATATACGCTAAAATTCCGCGATAATCACAATTATTTTCCTCACAAGAGTTTTCAGCCCACAAATCGAGTACCGTCAATGAGGCATTTATAATCAGAAATGTAATCAAAGAATACGCAATATTTATGATGTATCCTTCCGGAAGCATTATGGTTGTGAGCAAAAAAAGCAGATAATACACCGTGTTGTATGAAAATAACTTTTGCAGAAAATCTTTATGCGACAAACCGATGAGGGCAATAAACAGCATCGTCATTATGCCGAAAATCTCCACCACCGGTACAAACGGCAATATTCCCTTCGGTATGGTAATCTGCCAAAAACGTAAAAATCCGTAAAGTCCGGTAAGCGGGAGCATATTGGTCATAACGCAAACCAAAGAGCTGCGCAACCCCGAATTTATGGAAGAAATCCAATAATGAAAAGGCCAAATCGGGATTCTGGAAATAAAAGCCATACAAACGCTTGTCCACACTACCATAGCGGAACCGACAGGCATTTTAATCAGTGCAATATCTTGCAATTCGACATTGCCTTGATGATACTTATAAACAAACAGCATTGCCGTAAGCAGGCATAATATGCCGGCATAATTAAAGGCAAAAAACAGGTACAGCGTCGAGTTTTTCTTGATATTACCGTATAAACCTATCAACAAAAACAATGGGATAAGCATACCGGCAAAGAAAATATAAAAAGAAACCATATCATTTGAACATAACAATCCGGTGATATTCCATATAAAATAAAGCCCCAGCAGCATTTGCGATTTATTTTTACGCTGTTGCGGAAGCAAACCGACCACTGCTATGATAAATGCCACATAAATTCCCAGCAATACCAACAATGAAAACAAGTTTGCCTCCATTGCTAATTCTATTCCTTTGCTTTCCAACCACGGATAAGAAAAATGAAATGATTGCAAATCGTTATTATCCCGATGTATTTGCGTGAGCAACCTCACAATAATCGCCAAGTTTGAAAGCAACGTAAACAAAACAACGTGAAAAGAATTGTTGTCATTTTTCTTGGCAAACAAGACAAACAAGCATCCCAGCAACGGCAAAAGCAACAATAAAGGAAACATATCGGTCATTATTCCACTCCCGCCTGATAATACGAATAGCCTAAAAGCGCAATCAATAAAACGATTGCCACAAAACCGCCGCCTAACTTACTGTTATGCAATCGTCTGAAAAAACGAAGCGATTGCTCTATTGCCGATATAAAAAGCGCCAAAACAAATTTTTCCATAAACAAACGGTCAATTAATAACCAGAAAAATCGACCGCATAAACGTAACGATTTAATTAAAATATGATATATTCTTCCCAAAATATCATTATTCTGCAATGTATCAATACCGTAAACAAATTCTGTTTCAGCCATCGGATTATATGCGCACAGCAACACAAAAACAACCGATCCTATCCAAACAGACGGTTCGGCATAGCGCCAATCCTGTAGCAAGAATGCGCACAACAAAGTTAATTCACCGAACATCATATATTTCACCGGCATTTCATTAACTTTGCTTATTATTTTGAAATCTCTTCTCAATAAAAGTTGATTTATGACGGCACTCAACGAAAGTATGAATAAAACGGCAAAAGCCCATATATAATAGCGATTCATATTATTATATAAAATCGTCAGCGTATTGGATAATGCCGCTATAGCGGCAACTATAATCAACAACGTATAAGCAATTTCTTTTTTATTAATAAGCGGTATACTTTTAATTTGCAGCATAGAAACGCGGCGACGGTTCAAATAATACAATAAGTATAATCCCAAGCAGATAACAAACATTTCCAAATACAAAAAAGTAAAACCGGAAAACCATACAAATCCGTGAAAACGAAGCAATTCAACGAATAATGCCTCAAAAGACATCTGCCAATATATAACCTTAGACTTAAAATTATCGGAGCCTAAGCTGCCCAGAAATCCCCATACTAAAGTAAGGATACACACAAAATCCAGATATGCGGTAAAATAGCTTGAAGTTCTCCATAATGCATTAAATTTCAACAATAGAATTATGGCAGCCAACGGAGAAGATAAAAACAATATATTCAACATACGATGAAAACGAATCTTTTTTAAATCCATCACTCCTATCTGGAACAGAAAAAAACCAAATTTTGCAAACACGGCGGTTAAACCGGTCAAAGCAACAAAATCCTGATGCATACCGATGTTGCGATACAGCACAATTTGTCTGATATCAAGCGAATCAACCCGACAGTTAATTATTGCCAAAACAACAAACAATACTATATCAGCCAACATATTCAGCAATACATATCGTCTATAAGCATCTACATTTTTAATCATAAATACCGAAAGTATATCAATGACAAACAACGCCGATAACAATTGCACAAAATTGTTACTGGTAATAAGCACAATAAGTGTTACCAAATTAAATATCAGTATGGAAAAATAAGAGCTTCTGCGCTCTTCGTATCGAAAAAACAAACTATTCAGAGCGCTTAACATTGTAAGTACGAAACACGGGAATATAAGCCAATAATTATAATGATTTGATATAATATCAAATTTTAAACTGCTTCCCGGATTCGTATCCCAAACAAACGACCAAGTATGATTACTCAGTGAATTCATACCGTCACAGAATCCGGCAAAAACTAAAAAAAGAGATGTAAAAGTAAGAAAAGACAATGCTTTATCAACTTTTACACCAACCTTAATACTGCTGAATATACCTATAAAGAACAACAACAGCGCTGTATACGCAATCATAAACGGACATCTCCGTGTTTACGAAACAATCAAATTATTAACGTCTTTAACCAATCTTACCGGAACGATATATTCTCTTTCAACATCGTCATTTTCAATTTCGACAACCAAAACTTCCGACACCGATTTCAGAGGATTGCGGGCACCTTCTTCAATCTTACGAAAAGCCACGGAACTCTCTTGTGAACGGTACAACAATGCCGTATCGCTTCCGTCATAAATAAAACGAGGATTTTCCGGACCGCCGACTCGGCTGTCCATCATAATCATAATTTCGCCTTTAGCGTTTTGCAAAATACTGTAACGACCTTTTTGCCCAACTTCATTACTTAAAGCCATATTTAACCTCTTCAATTAAATAACATAATCACATTTTGGTGCATATTAACACACAATTATTAATAAATAAACACATATTTCATTTTTTTTAACTTTTTTTATTTTTTCTATTGACTTAAGAAATTTTATCTTTTATAAGCATATTCGTTTGAATGAGTTCGTAGCTCAGTCGGTAGAGCATTTGACTTTTAATCAAAGGGTCGCGGGTTCGAATCCCACCGAGCTCACCAACATAAAAAGGTCGCCTTGTGCGACCTTTTTTTGTTGGTGGGTTCATCGTCAAAGTTGGGTTCATCGTCAAAGTTGGGGGCAAGAGTAAAAAAATATAAAAAGTATAAGTCATCAGTTTGACCTTTTTGTTAGTTAAGTTTAAGCACATAAAATTCGCACACGCAAGCGATAATTTTCAAAATTTCTAAATCCGTAC
>JAFUSH010000068.1 GCA_017471705.1 Alphaproteobacteria bacterium
TCGCCGGTATTTTAGAAAGCCGGAAAACTATCCGGAGCTTTCAAGTTGGGTATCAAAATTTGCTTTTCGTACTCTCAAAAGCCAAGCAAGCCAGTATGTAAACTTCACAAATCGCTTGCCGGTGGTTTTGAACTATGTGCCAAAAGACGATGAAAAAAAGATTTACGAACTGACCGAAAAATACTTAAATTTAGCTGAAAAACAGGCTTATCCGCAAATGGATAATTACCAGTTAACCTTAATGTTCTACCACATTTTGGCATCGTCCCCGCAAGCATTTGCCTCTATGCTTAATGCTCCGATAGAACGAACTCACGGCGATGAACGTGTTATTTTGGAATCAATGCGCGATATGGCGACAAAAATCACGCAAACCGCCAAAATGGAAGAATTCTTAAAAGCTATCCGGACAACATTCGCACATCTGCGAGTTAGAAAAGAAACACAAAAAGCGATTGTGTTTGTGGATAATCTTGCCACCGTGCCGGTTTTGGCTGATTTGCTTACCACCGCAGGATATAGCGTTATCAAACATACAGAAAAAGAAGCATTGCCGCGTTTTTGGGCTGAAAAAGATTTGCAAATTTTAATCTGTAACGATGCTATGGCCAAAGGCTTAGATATTGAATATTGTCCGGTTGTGGTTAATTACGATTTGCTTTATAATGCCGTGGAAATGGAACAACGCATCTGTCGTTGCCACCGGCAAGGCCAGCAATCCGATGTTTTGGTTATCAACCTTTTAAGCAAAGAAAATATATCCGATGTCCGTATTTTGGAGCTTATAAACAAGCGCACCCTACAATTTGAGGGCATTTTCGGTATGTCTGACGATATTGTCGGCAATTTTGATGTTCGTTTGGAAGATGTTTTGTTAAAACGCCGTACGCTTAACGACATACGCGCAGATATGGAAACAAACTTGGAAGTAAACCGCGAGCCGAATGAGCGCATTGTTTCGGCTGCCGAAAGCTCTCTCTTTACTACGTTTACCAAAGATATTGCCGAGAAAGTATCGGTTTCGCCGAAATATATAGAGGAACAAGCGGAGTTTTTGAATAAGGACTTGTGGGAAGTTGTGAAGTTTTATTTTGCGACAAAGCATCCGGAATATGTAATCGATGACTACAATCAAACGCTGACTTTACCGGACGATAAGGAATTGCCGCATTTGTTCTATTACAATACCGGCTCACGCAACAAGCCATATACCGGTCGCAGAACTTACGGAATGAGTAAAGATTTTAAGCCTATCGCCGGTCGTATAACTTTTACATCGCCGCTTGTTCGCGGTATTTTAGGCGAGCTTGCCTGCGCTGACAAAGCTGAAATTAAAACAGATGAATCTGTTGAGGCTTGCAATCTCAAATTTTATAATGTTGTGTTATGCAATAGTCGCCGTCAATATCTGACGGAATACGATATTTTAACCGGCAAAACTGTAAATGGGCGGCTTATGACAGAAGAAGAATGCCATAAAGTCATAAATTTACCGATTAAAGAATTTAACGCAGAAGAAAAGAATAATCCTTATTGGTTAAAAACGGCCGGTGGTACTTCGCGCGACCTATTAGATACGCGTATTCAACGTGATCTCAAGGAACGTTATATTAAAGAAAACACCGGAAAATTTGATGCCGACGTTGACTTAATTAAAATCAAAGCCAGTCGCCAAAAATCCGCGCTGGAGCAGAATATTTCCGAGGCAAGGCAAGATGTTAAAAAAATCCGCGAAACTCTTTCCACCGCCTCTGATAGGCTGTCGGAGTTAAAAATTCAAAAAGAGCTTAATGTTGCGGAAAAAGAGTTGAAGAAAAAGGAAGAAGGTCTGTTTTTAGACCAAGCACGCATAGATATTGCAACAGAAGACGAAATTGATAATATCCGCGGCACCGACGGCATAGAGTTCAAGCTATATCAGATTTTTGATATTAACGTAAAATAGTTTAAATATGAATTGGTAGTCGTTTTTTTTACAATTCTATATAATAAACAATTATATAGGACCTTAAGTAATGATAAATCCAATAACTGAAACCATTAATTCCAAAGAAGCTGTATTATTCATATATGGCAATCTTAGTGAAGTGACCAGACAATTTGCTGAAATGCTTAAATACTGTAAAAGAAAGAATTTGCATGTTGTTGATGTTTTTTTTGAGACTTCCAGTATAAAATCTTATGAAGAAAAATGCTTTAATCAGCTACTTGACTATATAAAACATAATAAAGGCAAATTCGCGGTGGTATTTTATTCAAGACAGGACTTTAATAAATTCCCGTTGACACATAAACTTTCACCTTTCCGATATACCGGCAGAATAGACTTACATTTTGCCAAAGACAATGTGATTATATAAGAACAGGTCCTTACTTCGCTTTTTTCATAATTTCTTTCCATTTGGCGAAGTGACCGGACAGGAAATCGTAGTTAAATTTTGACATCTCTGTCTTTATCTGATGCAAAGTATGGTTAGAATATGACTGTTCCATGGTCGTTTTGCCTTCCCAACCGATAATATCATTGATAAAAGTTGCAATAATACCGGCATTTTGCATGGCAATACTGGCATTTTTTCGGAAAGAGTGAAAATCGTAGCTGTCTTTAGTGCCTGATTTTACCCCAATTTCCTGTAAAAAGTTAAGAATAACCCGCACCGTGTACCTACTGTTGTATGTACCGCTTTTAGTTTGACATTTCGGAAAGATAAAATCTGTTCCTTTAGCGTTAAGTGCTGTTTGACGCCGTTGAACATAATCCACAAAACCCAAATCCAAAAGTTGCGGATGGATCGGTACAATTCGCTCGGAAGCTTCATTTTTTAAGTGTTTAAGCGGATGGATCGGTACAATTCGCTCGGAAGCTTCATTTTTTAAGTGTTTAATCGGATGATTTTCAATAAAATTAATGCACCAAATACCATCTTTTTCAGTAATATCATCATATTGCAACGTGATGGCACTATTGGCTCTTGCTCCGGTAAACAAAGCAATCATACACGCCCAAAAGGCATCAGGATGTTCCTTGAAATAGGCATATTTCGGATTAAACATCTCAAGCAACTGTTCATTACTATATGGCTGATGCGGTTTTTTCTCATATTTTTTGGTTTTCTCAATATTTGGCAGGTTGTTAATCACGCTAATCTTATACAAATCCGAATCGATATTACTTCCGCAAGTTGCTAACTCTTTGATATAACGAAGTTGTTTTCTTTTATAATCACCTTTGGCATCAGCCTGATCAACCACAACTTTGGAAATTGCACCGATTGCGTCGGCATTGTGAAATTTTGAATAATCATCATCAACAGATATACCGACAGCATTCAGAAGCTTAGTAATGGTATTTTTCTTCCGCCGTTTTTCATCGTCGCAGTTGTTGGCCTTCAATAGCATCATATCCAAAACTTCAGATATTTTACGCGATGGAGCCGATGTAGGCTTTGAAGATGTCGGTTGATTTGCTAAAAATGCCTCAAACATCGGGCGCATCTCGACAAATTGCTTTATTAACAACCTGTCTTCTTGGCTTAAATTCATCTGATTGGATTGCATAGCTATGTTTCCCAACAGATTTAATTTTTCAATATTTTCACGCTTATTACGCTTTGATAATCGCTTTTGTATCTGTAATTGCGACAGCATACCATAGCTGCCGTTGCCCAAACCTTGACCTAAGTCCATATCAAAGATTAACTCCTTGAAAAGGCGACGTAATTCATCAAAAGGCCAATTTTTATCTGTTGTCATTGCGCGTAATTTCTCTCTTGCTTCAAAAAAATTGTCTGTGTGTAACGATATGCGCTTATATCGACGCTTTCCATCCACACGTTCAAGCTCGACTCTATAATAAAAAATATTATTTCGCAACCACAAATGGGATACTTTTGCATCACAGTTTGCATCACACTTTTTAAGCATTTCAGCCTCCAGACGTTATTTTGACGACGGTTTAAGTGTAAATGGTTCTACGTCAAAGATAGGGGCAAAGAGTAGTTGCCTAAGGATTATAAGTTGTTATAATCACAGTTCGATCAAAAACCATTTTAGGGAGAACTACTCAATGCTTAAAGATGATATTATCACAAAGAATGCAAACATCAAGATAAAAAACACAGAAGAACAAGCAAGAAGGTTTATAATAGAATGCGGAGATGAAACGGAATATTATTGTCCGGTATGCGGAAGTTATCATTTACGCTGCAAGGATACACTATTAAGGAACATAA